>JBHAET010000163.1:0-17752 GCA_041855705.1 Neisseriaceae bacterium | reverse complement strand
CTTGTTGGTGGATACCGTGTTTGCCAGTGACGGCATTTTTCCGCCGGCGGCGGGTCTGCTGGATGCCGGTGCGGCGGGGGCACGCGCCGCCGGTGCCTTGGTGATTGCCGATGAGGTACAGGCCGGTTTCGGCCGCCTGGGCGGTGACTGGTGGGGATTTAGCCATGCGGCGTGGGCGCCGGACATGGTGACCATGGGCAAGCCGATGGGCAACGGATATCCGATTGGCGCGGTGGCGGCCAAGGCCGATGTGGTGGCGGTATTTGCCGATACCGGCCGTTATTTCAATACGTTTGGCGGCAATCCGGTGGCGGCGGCGGTTGGCATGGCGGTGCTGTCGGAATTGCAGCAGCGGCAATTGCCGCAACAGGCGGCGGCGGTTGGCGCGCATCTGGCCACCGCATGGGCACGGCAATTGCCGGCGGATGAGACGGTGGCCGTGCGCGGCCGGGGCCTGTACTGGGGAATTGAGCTGGCCGATGCCGCACGGGCGGTGCGGGTGGTCAACCACATGCGTGACAACGGGGTGTTGATCAACAACAGCGGCCCGGGTGGCCGAACCCTGAAAATCCGCCCGCCGCTGACCTTTACCACCACGCACGCTGATATGCTGGTGTCGGCGGTGGTGGCTGCCCTGGCGGAGACCGGAGGCCATTGAACGGCCGCCTGAGGATTGCGTTCGTCCACGGTGCGCATCGCAATCGTGTTTGTCGGCCGTTACCGTAAAGTAAAGTGTTTGCAATCTGTCACGGGGTTCCGGCATCGGGAACTGCGTGCAATGATGGTGAATCGTTTCAGTGACAAAGGATGTGTTGTAGGACTTAATCAGGCCGTCTGGCCATAACCACAGAGGAAATCTGCCATGAAACTTGCTCGTATTGCTTTGCTTGTTGGTACCCTGAGTCTCGCTGCCTGCGGCGGCGGTTCTTCGGGTGCTGCTTCATCCGCTTCTGCACCGGCCGGCGGCGGCTCGTCGTCTTCAGGCAGCCGTGACCTGACCGTGGCATCGTGGGGCGGCACCTATCAGGATGCCCAGCGCGAAATCTATTTCCGCCCGTTTGCCGAGCAGTCGGGCAAAAAAGTGCTGGATGAGTCGTATGACGGCGGATACGGGGTGTTGCAGGCCAAGGTACAGGCGGGCAATCCGAACTGGGATGTGGTACAGGTGGAGGCCGAAGATTTGGTGCGCGGCTGTAACGACGGTTTGTTTGAAAAACTGGATTGGCAGAAACTGGGCGGCAAGGAAGCATTTTTTGACGATGCGGTCAATGATTGCGGCGTAGGCGGCATCGTGTGGAGTACCGCCATTGCATATGATGCCAACAAGCTCAAGGAAGCGCCGCAGTCGTGGGCCGATTTCTGGGATGTGAACAAATTCCCCGGCAAGCGTTCGTTGCGCAAAGGCCCCAAATACACCTTGGAATTTGCCTTGCTGGCCGATGGGGTTGCGAAAGAAGATTTGTATAAAGTGCTGGCCACGCCCGAAGGTGTGGATCGGGCATTCAAGAAACTGGACGAGCTGAAGCCGCATCTGGTGTGGTGGGAGGCGGGTGCCCAGCCGTTGCAACTGTTGGCTTCGGGTGAGGTGGTGATGGCTTCGGCCTATAACGGCCGCATTACCGGCATCAACCGCAGCGAAGGCAAGAATTTCAGAGTGGTGTGGCCGGGCAGCATCTATGCCGTGGACAGCTGGGTGATTCTCAAAGGGGCGGCCAACAAGGATGCCGGCATGGATCTGATTGCGTTTGCCAGCCGCGCCGAAAACCAGGTCAAACTGCCCAAGTATGTGGCCTACGGCTTGCCCAACAAACAGGCCGCTCAGGAAGTGCCGGCCGATTTGGCGGCCGAATTGCCGACCACAGAGGCCAATTTGAAAGATGCGATTGCGCTGGATGTGGACTTCTGGGTGGACAACTCCGAAGAGCTGACCAAGCGCTTTAATGCCTGGTTGGCCAAGTAAGCATTGCGGCAGGCGGCATCACCGTGGCGGTGGTTCCGTCTGACCCGATTGCTGTGTTTGCGGCTGCTTGAACACCGGCAGCCGCTCAGACTCAACAGCGCATTCCCATCCGCGGTATCCCTCAAGCGTGGATACCGTCCGATGCGGGCATGCGCATCGCCCATTTTCAGGGAGTCATTGTGGCAGATCCGCACATCCGTTTTGAAAACATCAGCAAAAACTATGGCGAGGTCAAGGTTATCGAAAATCTGGACCTCGACATTCAGCGCGGCGAATTCATCAGCCTGCTCGGGCCTTCCGGCTCCGGCAAAACCACTTTGCTGATGCTGCTGGCCGGTTTCGAGTCGCAAAGTGGCGGCAAAATCTGGCTCAACCAGCAGACCATACAGGACATTCCCGCCTACCGGCGCAACATCGGTGTGGTGTTTCAAAATTACGCCCTGTTCCCGCACATGAGCGTGGGCGACAACATTGCGTTTCCGTTGAAAATGCGCGGCATGAGCAAAGCGGACATCCGCCGCAAAGTGGATCAGGCTCTGGACATGGTGCAGTTGCTGCCAATGCGCGAGCGCAAGCCGGCCCAGCTGTCGGGCGGCCAGCAACAGCGGGTGGCACTGGCGCGTGCCCTGGTATTCGAGCCGGAAGTGGTGTTGATGGACGAACCGCTGGGTGCCCTGGACAAGCAGCTGCGCGAACGGATGCAGCTGGACATCCGCGAATTGCACAAACGGCTGGGACTGACCATTGTGTTTGTGACCCATGACCAGCAGGAAGCGCTGACCATGTCCGACCGCATTGCGGTGTTCAATCGCGGGCGCATTGAGCAAATCGGCACCCCGCGTGAAATTTATGATCATCCCCGGACCCGCTTTGTGGCCGAATTTATTGGCGAAACCAATCTGCTCGAAGGCCGGGTGGCGGCAGTGAACGGGGATAAGGCACGGGTGCGTCTGGCCGGCGGCGGCGAGCTGACCGTATTGCAGCATGAACCGCTGGTGCCGGACCAGCCGGTGCTGATTTCGATCCGTCCCGGACGCATCATGCTGGCCGAAACCGCAAGCGGTGCCGACAACAGCATGGTGTGCGGCGTGCGCGACAGCGTGTACATGGGCGACCATTTGCGCATTGAGCTGGATGAACGTGCCCAGCACTTTATTGCCCATCTGGGGCGGCGCGGCCGTGAATGGCCGGCCGGTGCCGAAGTGGTGGCCAATATTGATGCGGCCGATTGCTGGACGATGACATTATGAAACGCACAGGCACTCACAAATGGCGCGCTTATCTGTTGCTGTCGCCGTTGCTGGTTTTTTTGCTGCTGTTTTTCCTGTGGCCGCTGTGGGTGGTGATGAAGCAGTCGGTATCGGACGATGCGGTGGTGTCGGTGCTGCCGCGCACGGCACAGGCGATGCGGCAGTGGGATGGCCAGTCGCCGCCGAATGCGGACATGAAAAATGCGCTGGTGGCGGATTTGCGGGCGGTGGCCAATGACCAGCAGGCGGTGGGCAATATGGTGCGGCGGCTCAACAGCGAGCAGGCCGGCTACCGCACCCTGATGAGCAAAACCCTGGTCCAGCTGCGCGATCATCCGGTGGCGCCGGATCTGGAAAACATTGATGAACGCTGGTCTGATTTGCGTTACTGGCAGGCCATGAACCGGCTGATGAGTCCGGTGACCGACCGCCATTTATTGGCGGCGGTCGATTTGGAGCGTGACGACCAGGGCAACATTAACGCCATGGCCGAGGGCAGTTCGGCCAACCGCGAAATCATGTTGCGCACCTTTTGGATTGCCGCGTGGGTCACCCTGTTTTGTGCCCTGGTCGGCTATCCCTATGCCATGCTGCTGGCGTCCACGTCCGGCTGGGTGAAAAGCCTGTTGTTCGCGGCAGTGCTGCTGCCGCTGTGGACTTCGCTGCTGGTGCGTACGGCAGCGTGGTTCATCCTGTTGCAGGATCAGGGGCTGATCAATCACTTGTTGCAGGGATTGGGGCTGACGGCACAACCATTGCCGCTGATTTTCAACCGCAACGGGGTGGTGATTGCGATGACCCATGTGTTGTTGCCGTTCATGGTATTGCCGATTTACAGCGTGCTGATCGGCATCCCGAAAAACCTGATGCCGGCGGCCGCCTCGCTGGGTGCGGCGCCGTGGCGTGCTTTTGCCAAGGTGTTGTTGCCCTTGAGCCTGCGCGGCATTTTGTCGGGCATGTTGCTGGTGTTCATGACCGCCATCGGCTACTACATCACCCCCGCGCTGATTGGCGGGGCCGGTGACCAGATGATCAGCTCCATCATTGCCTACTATGCGATGGGTGCCGCTAACTGGGGCATGGCCGGTGCTTTGGGCATGGTGCTGTTGCTTGCCTGTGTCCTGTTGTACGGTGTGTATGCCCGTCTGACCCGCGAACCGGCAGGGAGGAATGCATGATGATGGCGCGCCTGGTGAAAATTGTTTTTGGCTGCCTGATGGTGGTGTTTCTGGTGGCACCGTTGCTGGCCATTTTGCCACTGGCTTTTACTTCGGGCATTTTTCTGACCTATCCGGTGCCGGATTGGTCGCTGCGCTGGTTTGAGGAACTGGTGACTGCGGAAGCCTGGCGCCGTTCCATCATCAACAGCCTTGTCATCGGCCTGGGCACCACATTGCTGGCCACCGTGCTCGGCACCCTGGCGGCATTGGGCTTGCGCCGCCAGGGCCTGCGCTTTGCATTGCCGTTGCGCACCCTGTTCATCTTGCCGATGGTGGTGCCGGCAGTGGTGCTGGGGGTCGGCATGCAGTTGCTGTTCGGCCAGTTGGGGCTGGCCAATACTTATCTGGGGGTCATGGTGGCACACACCATTGTGGCGGTACCCTTGGTGTTCATTACCGTCAGTGGTGCGGTGGCCGGCATTGACCGGCGGGTGGAGCTGGCTGCCGAAAGCCTGGGTGCCAGCCCGGCCACGGTGATGCGCAAAGTCACTTTGCCGCTGGCGGCACCGGGCATTTTGTCCGGTGCGGTGCTGGCATTTGCCACTTCGCTGGACGAAGTGGTGCTGACCCTGTTTGTGGCCGGTCCCAACCAGCGCACCTTGGCACGGCAGATGTTTTCCACCATCCGCGAAAACATCAGTCCGGCCATTGCGGCGGCGGCGCTGGTGTTTATTGTCGGCACCATTCTGGTGGGCATCGGTGTGAGCCTGTTGCGCCGGCGCATGAAGCGGGCCGTGGCCAAGCCCGCGTGAAAGGATTGTGATGAGTACTCCGTATATGTTGCTGACCGGTGCCAGCCGTGGCATCGGCCACGCCACCGTCAAACTGTTCCAGTCGCAAGGCTGGCGCATTCTCACCGTGTCGCGGCATCCGTTTTCTGAGGACTGCCGCTGGCCGGCGGCGCGTGAAAGCCATATTCAGGCGGATTTGGAAGATTTGGACGGTATTGAGCAACTGGCGCAGACGGTGCGTGAAAGGCTGCCTGAAGGCAAGCTGGCGGCCCTGGTCAACAATGCCGGCATCTCGCCGAAAGGGCCGGACGGCAGCCGCTTGGGTGTGCTGGCCACCGATGCCCAAACCTGGACCCGGATTCTGAATGTGAATCTGGTGTCCACCGCTTTGCTGGCACGGGCCTTGTCGCCGGAACTGTTTGCCGCCAAAGGTGCCATTGTCAATGTGACGTCCATTGTCGGCTCGCGGGTACACCCGTTTGCCGGCGTGGCTTATGCCGCCTCCAAGGCGGCGCTGGCGGCACTGACCCGCGAATTGGCCCACGAATTCGGCCCGCATGGTGTGCGGGTGAATGCGATTGCCCCCGGCGAAATCAGCACCGACATCCTGTCGCCGGGCACCGACAAACTGGTGGAGGCGCTGGTGCCGATGAAACGGCTGGGCACCACCGCCGAAGTGGCGAAAACCATTTACTTTCTGTGCTCGGACGATTCGTCCTACATCAACGGTGCCGAAATCCACATCAATGGCGGCCAGCATGTTTGATCAAGGCTGCCTCAAAGGTTTTCAGGTAGCCTTGATCGCGATGACAAACACCCAAAAACAAAACACCGCTGCCAATGCGGTGTTTTTTGTGGTTGGCGGTTGTGGCCGGGCGGGTTACACATTGAACAGAAAGTGAATCACATCGCCATCCTGCACCACATAGTCCTTGCCCTCGGCGCGCATTTTGCCGGCTTCTTTGGCCTTGGCTTCGCCGCCGAGCGCAACGAAGTCGTCATAGGCAATCACTTGGGCGCGGATAAAGCCGCGTTCGAAATCGGTGTGGATCACACCGGCGGCCTGTGGCGCGGTGTCGCCTTTGTGGATGGTCCAAGCGCGCACTTCTTTGACCCCGGCGGTGAAATAGGTTTGCAGGCCGAGCAAGTCATAGCCGGCGCGGATTAACCGGTTCAAGCCCGGCTCTTCCAAGCCCATTTCCTGGAGAAACTCGGTTTTTTCGTCATCATCCAGTTCGGCGATTTCGCTTTCCATCGCCGCGCACAGTGCCACCACCGGCGCCCCTTCACGCGCCGCCAACGTCTGCAGGCGCTCCAGATGCGGGTTGTTGTCGAAGCCGTCTTCGGCCACATTGGCCACATACATGGCCGGTTTGACGGTGAGCAGGCACAAGGGTTTGATCAGGGCCATTTCCTCGCCGTCCAGTCCGGCGCTGCGCACCGGCTTGCCTTCCAGCAAGTGGGTTTGCAGGCTCTCCAGTACCGCCACCAGTTTTTGCGCTTCCTTGTCACCGGATTTGGCGCGCTTGCCTTCGCGCACAATCGCCTTTTCCACGCTGGCCAGGTCGGCCAGTGCCAGTTCGGTGCCGATGACTTCGATGTCGGCAATCGGGTCTACCTTGCCGGCCACATGCACGATGTTGTCATCGTCAAAGCAGCGCACCACGTTGACGATGGCATCGGTTTCGCGGATGTTGGCCAAAAACTGGTTGCCCAAGCCCTCGCCCTTGCTGGCGCCGGCCACCAGACCGGCAATGTCGACAAACTCCACGATGGCCGGCTGCATTTTTTGCGGTTTGACAATTTCGGCCAGCGCCCGCATGCGTGCATCCGGCACTTCCACGATGCCGACATTCGGTTCGATGGTGCAAAACGGGTAGTTGGCCGCTTCGATGCCCGACTGGGTGAGGGCGTTAAACAGGGTGGACTTGCCGACATTGGGCAGGCCGACGATGCCGCATTTCAAACTCATGATGTTCCTTCAAACCGGATGGCTGGCAGACAAAACGCCGTATTGTATAGCGAATGTGCCGATTTTCCCAGAGCGGGTGTTTTGTCCGGATGGCGGGGTGGCAAACCGTTTTCAGGCAGCCTCGGGCGGACAGGGTGAACGGTTGTTGCATTCGTGCACGGTTTGGCCGGCAGGGCGGGGTGGTCGGCTGGATAAATGCTTGATGTCAGTTTGAAAGCCGTGATACCATCCCGTTCTTGCCGATTTTGTGTCGGCGAGTTTCTTTTTTGTGCGAGGCCTATCAATCGCAATGGGCCCCTTTTATAAGGAAATAATCATGACTTTAGGTCTGGTTGGGCGCAAAGTAGGCATGACCCGGGTGTTCAACGAACAGGGTGCTTCTGTTCCGGTCACCGTTCTGGACATGTCTGCCAATCGCGTCACTCAAGTGAAATCCAAAGATACCGACGGCTACAGCGCCGTGCAGGTTACCTTTGGTCAGAAAAAAGCCAATCGTGTCAACAAGGCTGAAGCAGGCCACTTTGCCAAAGCCGGTGTCGAAGCCGGTCGCGGTCTGGTGGAATTTGCGGTTTCTGAAGACAAGCTGGGCGAAATCAAGGCCGGTGACCAAATCACCGTGGCCATCTTTGAAGCCGGCCAGCTGGTGGATGTGACCGGTACCACCAAAGGTAAAGGTTTCTCCGGTACCATCAAGCGCCACAATTTCGGTTCGCAACGTACCTCTCACGGTAACTCGCGCTCGCACCGCGTGCCGGGTTCCATCGGTATGGCGCAAGATCCGGGTCGCGTATTCCCGGGCAAGCGCATGGCCGGTCAATATGGCAATACCCAGGCCACTGTTCAGCATCTGGAAATCGTGCGTGTTGACGCCGAGCGCCAGCTGTTGCTGGTCAAAGGTGCTGTGCCCGGTGCGGTTAACAGCGACGTGATTGTGCGTCCGAGCGTGAAAGTAGGTGCGTAATGGAATTGAAACTGATTGATGCCAAAGGTCAGGTTTCAGGCAGCGTGGCTGCTTCTGACGCTTTGTTTGCGCGCGAGTACAACGAAGCACTGGTGCACCAGCTGGTAACCGCCTTTTTGGCCAATGCCCGCTCCGGCAACCGTGCCCAGCTGACCCGTGCCGAAGTAAAACACTCCACCAAAAAACCCTGGCGCCAAAAAGGCACCGGTCGCGCCCGTTCGGGCATGACCTCTTCGCCGGTGTGGCGTGGTGGTGGCCGTGCGTTCCCGAACAAGCCGAATGAAAACTTCACCCAAAAAGTGAACCGCAAAATGTACCGTGCCGGCATGGCCACCATTTTGTCCCAGCTGGTTCGTGACGAGCGTCTGTTTGTGATTGACGACCTGGCTGCCGAAACGCCGAAAACCAAGGCGTTTGCCGAGCAGGTGAAAAACATGGGTTTGGAGCAAGTGTTGTTCATCACCAAGCAATTGGATGAGAACGTCTATCTGTCTAGCCGCAACCTGCCCAACGTACTGGTGCTGGAAGCCCAGCAAGCTGATCCTTACAGCCTGTTGCGCTTCAAGAAAGTGGTGCTGACCAAAGAAGCGGTTGCGCAACTGGAGGAGCAATGGGTATGAACCAACAACGTTTGATGCAAGTGATTTTGGCGCCCGTTGTTTCCGAAAAAAGCAATCTGCTGGCGGAAAAACGCAACCAAATGACATTCAAAGTACTGCCGAATGCAAACAAGCAGGAAATCAAGGCTGCGGTTGAGCTTTTGTTTGGTGTTCAGGTAGCCTCGGTTACCACCACCACCACCAAGGGCAAAACCAAGCGTTTCGGCCGTACCATCGGTAAGCGCAGCGATGTGAAAAAAGCCTATGTCCGTCTGGCCGAAGGTCAGGAATTGGACATTGAGGCCGCCGCTGCCACTGCAGATAAGGAATAAGCACCATGGCTATTGTTAAAATGAAGCCGACATCTGCTGGCCGCCGCGGCATGGTTCGCGTGGTTACAGAAGGCTTGTACAAAGGCGCTGCCTACGCGCCCCTGCTGGAAAAGCAATCGTCCACCGCTGGCCGCAACAACAACGGCCACATCACCACCCGTCATAAAGGCGGTGGTCACAAGCACCATTACCGTGTGGTGGATTTCAAACGCAACGATAAAGACGGCATTGCGGCCAAAGTGGAACGCATCGAATACGATCCGAACCGTACGGCACACATCGCCCTGTTGTGCTATGCCGATGGTGAGCGCCGCTACATCATCGCTCCGCGCGGCATCAAGGCCGGTGCGGTGCTGGTGGCCGGTGCCGAGTCGCCGATCAAAGTGGGCAACAGCCTGCCGATTCGCAACATTCCGGTCGGTACCACCATTCACTGCATCGAAATGAAGCCGGGCAAAGGTGCGCAAATCGCCCGCTCTGCCGGTGCTTCTGCCGTGTTGCTGGCCAAGGAAGGCGTGTACGCCCAGGTGCGTCTGCGCTCTGGCGAAGTACGCAAAATCCACGTTGACTGCCGCGCCACCATTGGTGAAGTGGGCAATGAAGAGCAAAGCCTGAAGAAAATCGGCAAAGCCGGTGCCAAACGCTGGAAGGGCATCCGTCCGACCGTACGCGGTGTGGTCATGAACCCGGTGGATCACCCGCATGGTGGTGGTGAAGGCCGTACTGGCGAAGCCCGTGAACCGGTTAGCCCGTGGGGTACTCCGGCCAAAGGCTACCGCACCCGCAGCAACAAACGCACGAGCAATATGATTGTTCGCCGCCGTTATTCGAATAAAGGTTAATTGATATGGCTCGTTCATTGAAAAAAGGCCCGTATGTTGATCTGCACCTGCTGAAAAAAGTAGATGCGGCACGCGCCAGCAACGACAAGCGCCCGATCAAAACTTGGTCGCGCCGCTCCACCATTCTGCCCGATTTCATCGGCCTGACCATCGCCGTCCACAACGGCCGCACCCATGTGCCGGTGTTCATCAGCGACAATATGGTGGGTCACAAACTGGGCGAATTCTCATTGACCCGTACCTTCAAAGGCCACCTGGCCGACAAGAAGGCCAAAAAGAAATAAGGTGAATCATGAGAGTAAGTGCACATCATAAAAATGCCCGCATTTCTGCACAGAAAGCCCGTTTGGTGGCTGATCAGATCCGCGGCAAAGACATTGCCCAAGCATTGAATATCCTGACGTTCAGCCCGAAAAAAGGTGCCGAACTGATCAAGAAAGTACTGGAGTCTGCGGTGGCCAACGCCGAGCACAACGAAGGTGCGGATATCGATGAGTTGAAAGTGGTGACCATTTACGTGGACAAAGGCCCCAGCCTGAAACGCTTCCACGCGCGTGCCAAAGGCCGCGGTAACCGCATCGAAAAACAAACTTGCCACATCAATGTGGTGGTGGGCAACTGAAGGAAAAGCTATGGGACAAAAAATCCATCCTACAGGCTTTCGCCTGGCGGTAAATAAAGACTGGTCTTCCAAATGGTTTGCCAAAAGCGGTGACTTTTCCAAAGTCCTGAAAGAAGACATTGATGTACGCGATTTCCTGCGCAAACGCCTAGCCAATGCTTCGGTTGGCCGTGTGGTGATTGAGCGCCCGGCCAAATCGGCCCGCATCACCATCCATTCGGCCCGTCCGGGTGTGGTGATTGGCCGCAAGGGTGAGGACATCGAGGTGTTGAAACGTGACCTGCAAAACCTGATGGGTGTGCCGGTGCATGTCAACATCGAAGAAATCCGCAAGCCGGAGCTGGATGCGCAAATCATTGCCGATGGCATTGCGCAGCAGCTGGAAAAACGCGTGATGTTCCGTCGTGCCATGAAACGTGCCATGCAAAATGCCATGCGCGTGGGTGCCAAGGGCATCAAAATCATGTCTTCCGGCCGTCTGAACGGCATCGACATTGCCCGCAGCGAATGGTATCGCGAAGGCCGTGTGCCGCTGCACACCCTGCGTGCCAATGTGGATTACGCCACCAGCGAAGCCAAAACCACTTATGGCATCATCGGCATCAAGGTTTGGGTTTACAAGGGCGAGCTGACCCCGGGCGAAATCCAGGCCAAGCCGGAAGCCGAGAAGAAACCTACCCGGAAATCAGGAGGTCGCAATGCTGCAACCAACTAGAATGAAATACCGCAAACAGCACAAAGGCCGCAACACCGGCATTGCTACCCGCGGTAATAACGTCAATTTTGGTGATTTTGGCCTGAAAGCCGTTGGCCGTGGCCGTTTGACCGCCCGCCAGATTGAGGCGGCACGTCGTGCCATGACCCGTCACATCAAACGTGGCGGCCGCATCTGGATCCGTGTTTTCCCCGACAAACCGATTACCGAGAAACCGATCCAAGTGCGGATGGGTGGCGGTAAAGGTTCGGTAGAATACTACGTGGCCGAAATCCAGCCGGGTAAAGTGCTGTACGAAATGGACGGTGTGGCCGAATCGCTGGCACGTGAAGCTTTTGCGCTGGCGGCTGCCAAACTGCCGATTGCGACCACATTTGTGAAAAGACAGGTAGGTCAATAATGAAAGCCAGTGAATTGAAAGACAAATCTGTTGAGCAGTTGAACGAAGAACTGGTTGCTTTGCTCAAAGCGCAATTCGGTTTGCGCATGCAGCATGCTACCGGTCAGCTGGGTAAAACCAGCGAGCTGAAAAAAGTGCGTCGTGACATTGCTCGTGTCAAAACCATTCTGAGCCAAAAAGGTGGTGCATAATGAGTGAAGCCAAAACCGTGCGCACTTTGCAAGGCAAAGTGGTCAGCGACAAAATGGACAAAACCGTAACCGTGCTGATTGAGCGCAAAGTGAAGCATCCGCTGTACGGCAAAGTGATTCGCCGTTCCAGCAAAGTGCATGCCCACGATGAGCAAAACCAATACGGTGTCGGTGACGTGGTGGTGATCACCGAATCACGCCCGTTGTCCAAAACCAAATCTTGGGTGGTTACCGAATTGGTGGAAAAAGCACGCACCGTGTAACTGTGTAATCAGTACAACATAAACGTGTTTTCGGAAACGAAGTCTTGCAGTCAAACCCGTTTGATTGTAAACTTCGTTTCTTATCTTTCAGCTTCTTGAAAGGTGTGCGGCATTCGCCGCCCGTTCTCCCTTCGGGACCCAAGACTGGTTTACTGGAACCCTTTGTGGGTTTCAGGCAGCTTCAAGTAATACCCGGCTGCCTGAAAATGGTAAATTAAGTTGGATTATTTAAAGGTATTAACATGATTCAAATGCAGACCATCTTGGATGTGGCTGACAACTCGGGTGCGCGTCGCGTGATGTGCATCAAGGTGTTGGGCGGATCCAAGCGTCGCTACGCTTCCGTGGGCGACATCATTAAAGTGGCCGTTAAAGACGCTGCGCCGCGTGGCCGCGTGAAAAAAGGCGATGTGTACAGCGCGGTTGTGGTGCGTACCGCCAAGGGCGTGCGTCGTCCCGACGGTGCGCTGATCAAGTTTGACAACAATGCTGCGGTATTGTTGAACAACAAACTGGAGCCGCTGGGTACCCGTATTTTCGGCCCGGTAACCCGTGAACTGCGTACCGAGCGGTTTATGAAAATCGTCTCCTTGGCGCCTGAAGTGCTGTAAGCGAGGTTACTATGAACAAAATCAAAACTGGCGATCAAGTGATCGTTATTGCCGGCAAAGACAAGGGCAAGCAAGGCCGCGTACTGCGCGTGCTGGGCGAGAAGGTGGTGGTTGAGGGTGTTAACCAGGTTAAACGCCATCAAAAACCGAATCCGATGCGCGGCATTGAAGGCGGTGTGGTGGTGAAAAGCGTGCCGCTGGCAATTTCCAATGTGGCCATTTTCAACCCGGAAACCCAAAAAGCAGACCGCGTGGGCATCAAAGTTGAAGTGGTTGACGGCAAAACCATCCGCAGCCGTTTCTACAAATCCACCGGCGCAGCCGTTGCATAAGGAGTGAACAATGGCTCGTTTAAAAGATTTCTATAACAGCACCGTGGTGCCCGAGCTGATGAAGCAGTTCGGTTACAAATCGATCATGGAAGTGCCGCGCATCGAGAAAATCACCCTCAACATGGGTGTGGGTGAAGCGGTAGCCGACAAGAAAGTCATGGAACACGCGGTAGGCGATCTGGAAAAAATCGCCGGTCAAAAACCGGTGGTGACTGTGGCGCGTAAATCGATTGCCGGCTTCAAAATCCGTGACAATTATCCGATCGGTTGCAAAGTGACTTTGCGCCGTGATCGTATGTATGAATTTCTGGATCGTCTGGTCACCGTGGCACTGCCGCGTGTGCGCGACTTCCGTGGTGTGAATGGCAAATCGTTTGATGGCCGTGGCAACTACAATATGGGTGTGCGTGAGCAGATCATTTTCCCGGAAATCGAGTACGATAAAATTGACGCGTTGCGTGGTCTGAACATCACCATCACCACCACCGCAAAGACCGATGCAGAAGCCAAGGCGCTGCTGTCCCTGTTCAAGTTTCCGTTTAAGGGTTGATTATGGCTAAAAAAGCACTTATTAATCGCGAATTGAAACGTGTGGCTTTGGCTCAAAAATACGCTGCAAAACGTCAAGCGATTTTTGCCGTTATCAACGATGCCAATGCGACCGACGAAGAGCGTTTCGAAGCACGTCTGAAATTGCAGGCTATTCCGCGCAACGCTGCGCCGGTACGTCAGCGCCGTCGCTGTGCCATTACCGGTCGTCCGCGTGGCACCTTCCGTAAATTTGGTCTGGGTCGCACCAAAATCCGTGAAATCGCCATGCGTGGCGAAATCCCGGGTGTGATCAAAGCTTCTTGGTAATAGGAGAGAGACAACATGAGTATGCATGATCCTATTTCCGATATGTTGACCCGTATTCGCAACGCACAGCGTGCGAATAAGGCTTCTGTGGCGATGCCTTCTTCAAAACTGAAAGTGGCCATTGCCAAGGTGCTGAAAGAAGAAGGCTATGTTGAAGACTTCGCTGTCTCAGCTGATGCCAAGCCGACATTGGAAATTCAATTGAAGTACTACGCCGGCCGTCCGGTGATCGAACGCATCCAACGCGTATCCCGTCCGGGTCTGCGCGTGTACAAGGGTTCTGCCGAGATCCCGACCGTCATGAACGGTTTGGGCGTGGTGATTGTCAGCACATCCAAAGGCGTGATGACCGACCGCAAAGCCCGTGCCAACGGTGTCGGCGGCGAGTTGTTGTGCGTGGTGGCCTAAGGAGGGAATATGTCTCGCGTAGCTAAGAATCCAGTGACTGTTCCTGCTGGCGTAGAAGTGAAATTCGGAACAGATACCTTGACCGTCAAAGGCAAGAACGGCGAATTGTCCATGCCCCTGCACCAAGAAGTGAAAGTGGCACTGGAAGATGGCCAACTGACGTTTACTGCTGCCGATGCCAGCACCAAGGCCCGTGCCTTGTCCGGTACCGTTCGTGCCCTGGTCAATAATATGGTCAAAGGCGTGTCTGAAGGCTTTGAGAAAAAGCTGCAGCTGATTGGCGTGGGCTACCGTGCCCAGGCGCAAGGCCAGACTCTGAACCTGTCTTTGGGTTTCTCTCACCCGATTGCTTATGAATTGCCGCAAGGCATTTCTGCTGCCACTCCGTCACAAACCGAAATTGTGATCAGTGGTGCAGACAAGCAGGCTGTTGGCCAAGTTGCCGCTGAAATCCGCGGCTATCGCCCGCCCGAGCCGTACAAAGGCAAAGGTGTGCGCTATGTTGGCGAGCATGTGGTGATGAAAGAAACCAAGAAAAAATAATTGAGGCTCACCGATGAATAAGAATGCAGCAAGACTCCGCCGTGCACGTAAAACCCGTGCCAAAATTGCGGATTTGAACAAAGTGAGATTGTGCGTGTTCCGCACCAACAATCACATTTATGCCCAAGTTATCAGTGCCGAAGGTGACAAGGTATTGGCGCAAGCCTCTACTCTGGAAGCCGAAGTGCGCGCCAGCATCAAGCATGGCAGCAATGTGGAAGCCGCCGTCGTGGTGGGCAAGCGCATTGCCGAAAAAGCCCGTGCCGCCGGCGTGGAAGCTGTGGCTTTCGACCGTTCCGGTTTCCAATACCATGGTCGGGTAAAAGCCTTGGCCGAAGCCGCACGTGAAAATGGCTTGAGCTTCTAATCAGTTTGGAGAGACCAGTAATGGCAAAACATGAAATCGAAGAACGCGGTGACGGCCTGATTGAAAAAATGGTTGCGGTCAACCGTGTGACCAAAGTGGTTAAAGGCGGCCGCATTATGGCCTTTTCCGCTTTGACCGTAGTGGGTGACGGCGATGGCCGCATCGGCATGGGCAAGGGCAAATCCAAGGAAGTGCCGGTTGCGGTACAAAAAGCCATGGACCAAGCCCGTCGCAATATGATCAAAGTACCGTTGAAAAACGGCACCATTCACCACGAAGTCACCGGCAAGCATGGCGCCACCAAAGTGTTCATGCAGCCGGCCAAAGAGGGTAGCGGTGTCAAAGCCGGTGGTCCGATGCGTTTGGTATTTGACGCCATGGGCGTGCACAATATTTCTGCCAAAGTGCACGGCTCAACCAACCCCTACAACATCGTGCGTGCCACCTTGGACGGCTTGTCCAAGCTGTACACGCCGGCTGAAGTGGCTGCCAAGCGTGGCCTGACTGTAGAGCAAATTCTGGGGGAAGGTCATGAGTGAGCAAAAAACCATTAAGGTGACTTTGGTGAAAAGCCTGATCGGCACCATCGAAAGCCACCGTGCCTGCGCCCGTGGTTTGGGCCTGCGCCGCCGCCAGCATACCGTTGAGGTGCTGGATACCCCGGAAAATCGTGGCATGATCAATAAGATCAGCTACCTTTTGAAAGTGGAGAATTGATTATGTTGTTGAACACCATTCAACCGGCTGAGGGTGCCAAAAAAGCCCGTCGCCGTGTTGGCCGCGGCATTGGCAGCGGCTTGGGTAAAACTGCCGGTCGTGGCCACAAAGGCCAGAAAAGCCGTGCTGGCGGTTTCCACAAGGTGGGCTTTGAGGGCGGTCAAATGCCGCTGCAACGCCGCTTGCCCAAACGTGGTTTTAAATCGCTGACGGCGGCCTACAATGCCGAAGTGCGCCTGGATGATCTGACCCGTGTGGCGGTGGATGAAATTGATGTTTTGGTACTCAAACAAGCCGGTTTGGTGCCGGCCACTGCCCAAAACGTGAAAGTCATTGCTTCAGGCAGCATTGACAAGGCGGTTACTTTAATCGGTATCAAAGCCACCAAAGGGGCGAAAGAAGCGATTGAAGCGGCCGGTGGCAAAGTCGCAGAATAAGGCAACAGACTACAGTGGCTAAGCAACAATCCGCAGCCGGGCTGGCAAAGTTCGGTGATTTGAAAAACCGTTTGTTATTCCTGCTGGGTGCTTTGGTGGTATTCCGCATCGGTGCGCACATTCCTGTGCCCGGTGTGGATGCTGCCGCTTTGGCCAAGTTGTATGAGAGCGCCGGCAGCGGCATTTTGGGCATGCTCAATATGTTCTCCGGCGGCTCGCTGGAGCGCTTCAGTATTTTTGCCATCGGCATCATGCCCTATATTTCGGCATCCATTATTGTGCAACTGGCGTCAGAAATGGTGCCTTCGCTCAAGGCGTTGAAAAAAGAGGGCGAGGCCGGCAAGCGGGTACTGACCAAATACACCCGCTGGGGTACGGTGGTGTTGGCAACCTTGCAAAGCTTTGGTGCCGCGGCATTCGTTTACCAGCAGGGTGTGGTGGTGACCAGTCAGGTTGAATTCTATCTCTCGACCGTGATTTGCCTGGTGACCGGAACCATGTTCTTGATGTGGTTGGGCGAGCAGATTACCGAGCGCGGTATTGGCAACGGTATTTCGCTGATCATTACCGCAGGCATCGTAGCCAGCATTCCGGCCGGCATCAGCCAGCTGTTGACACTGACCAGCCAGGGTTCGATCAGCTACTTGATGACGGTGGCGATCATTGTCGGCTTTTTGCTGTTGACCTATGCGGTGGTGTACGTGGAAACCGCACAACGCAAGATTCCGGTACATTATGCCAAACGGCAAGTCGGCAACCGCATCATGCAGGCGCAAAATACCCACATGCCGTTCAAGCTGAACATGGCCGGTGTGATTCCGCCGATTTTTGCTTCCAGCATTATTCTGTTCCCGTCGACCATCTTGAGCTGGTTTGGTGCGAGCAATCAGGATGGCTGGCTGCAGCGTTTGGCGGCTTATTTGCAGCATGGCGAACCGGTGTACATCTTGCTGTTTGCCACATCCATCATTTTCTTCTGCTATTTCTACACGGCACTGGTATTCAGTCCGCGCGAAATGGCGGAAAACCTGAAAAAAAGTGGTGCGTTTGTGCCGGGCATCCGTCCGGGGGAGCAAACCAGCCGCTATTTGGAAAAAGTGGTACTGCGTCTGACCTTCTGGGGTGCGATCTACATCACCGTAGTGTGTCTGATTCCGGAAATCATCGGTCGTTCGGTACAACTGACGCTGCTGTCGTTAGGCGGTACCTCACTGCTGATTCTGGTGGTGGTGACCATCGACTTTAGAACCCAGATCGCTTCTTACATGATGAGTCATCAGTATGAGCACCTGATGAAGCGTTCTGCCATGAAATCCTTATCGCGTCGTTAATCGTTATGGCCAAAGAAGACACCATACAGATGCAGGGCGAAATCCTGGAAACCCTGCCCAATGCAACATTCAAAGTGAAACTGGAAAACG
>JBHAET010000162.1:0-5363 GCA_041855705.1 Neisseriaceae bacterium | reverse complement strand
TTGGTGGCGCCGTAAAACGAGGTTTCGTTGGTGGAACCCATGGCGAATTCGTCCATATTGGTGCGGCCCAGCGTTACCATGCCGGCATCGAGCAGGTTTTGCACCACGGTGGCGGTGTACGGCGACACAAAGTTATCAAGCATTTTCGACGAGCAAGCCGAACGCCAGCCGGTTTGGCAGAAAATGTCTTTATAGGCAACCGGCACGCCGGTCAGCGCGGTGGCGTTACCGGCGGCAATGCGCGCATCGGCGGCTTTTGCTTCGGCCAGGGTTTTTTCTTTGTCTAAGGTGATGTAGCCGTTGATAGCGGGGTTTTTGGCATCGATGGCGGCCAGATATTCCTGCGCCAGCTCAACGGCGGAGATTTTTTTGGCTTGCAGCAGTTCGCTGGTTTGTTTGAGGGTGTAGGCTGGCATGATATTATCTGTTAAATCAATTATCTATAATAATAATGACAAACGGTTTCGTTTTCAGGCTGCCTGAAATTGAAACCGTCTGCCGTAAACATGGCGGCATTCTACAACAGTTTGCGCTTTGCCGTTGATGTTCGGTGGATTTTGCCTCAAAAAACGCTTCACAAGCTTTCTGCTTGCACAAGCTAATCCATATGCCGTTTCATTTTTTGCCCTGCACCATCCGCCACAGGCCTTGGGCGGTCATGCCTATGCCCATGAGGGCGATTAACAACAGCATCATACTGCTAAACGGGCCAAGATCTTTCAGCCAGAACATCAGCAGGGCAAAAACCAGTGTGGCCAGACCGATGCCGAGCTGGATTTTAGGCTTGGGTAATTGCGGTGGGGCTGTAGAAGTCATACTGTTCTCCTCAGGTCAAATCAGGTCAAAGCCGGTGGTTAGAGGTGGACAAGAGGCAGCCCGCACCGGCATTTCAGGCTGCCTGAATCAAGAATGCTAACCGTAAATATGGCGGCATTCTATAACAGTTTGCGCTTTGCCGTTGATGTTCACGGGCAGCAGTTGCGCCCGCAGGGTTTCGTGTTCTTCCAAAGCTGCGTTGTAATGTCTGCGCGGACGGTATTTGCCGGCCAACCGCTGGCGCGCCTGTTCAATCGGGATGTCGAGCAGCAAGCGGTTTTTCTGGATGCCGGCGGTTTCCAGCATAAAAGTTTGGCTGTAATGGCGTACCGGAATGCCGTAATAAGTGCCGCTTAAAGCCAGCCGCACTTGATCAAGCTCGTATATACCGGTTTCATCGCGCAAAACCGTTTGCTGGAAACTGACTTGCCCTGCCGCCTGACGGCGGTAAGCAGCCGGCAATTTGGGGGCTTGGCTCAAACGGAAACCGGCGGCAGAGCTGCCTTCAATCATGCCCATGCTGTCGGTAAACGCGGCCAATGCGCCGCGCTCCTGGCAACCGTTTTCCCAATCGCGGAAGAAAGCCGACCAATCGACGGTTTGCGCCTGTGCGGCGGGCAGCAGGCACAAGCCGCAACAGGCGGGCAACAGCGTTCGAATGATTCGGGCAAACATCATGCTGTTCCTTTTTCTTCACTGGGCCAGGTGGGTTTAGCGGCCGCAAAAACGGTAAGAATGGTCGCCGACACGCAAACCTTGGCCGTCGGTCGTGCGTTTGAGCAGCAAATATTGTTCATATGTTTCGCCCTCTTCGCTGCACGACACTTGCAAATGCAGGGTCTGTGCATCCGGCTGCGTGCCGTGCAATAGCGTGCAGGATTGTTCGTGCTGCGCCACGGTGTGTGCGCCGATTTGCCGCCAATTGTCGCTGTCCTGATAACGGCTGCAGGCTTCGTGCGTTTCGATCCACCGCCCCTGAAATTCCGGCGGAATCTGCCAGGCAGTTGCGGCACAGCCGCCAACGGCCAGAACCAGTAATGCAGCAATGGGGGCCTGTGTGATTTTCATCGGCTGTCCTGGTTTCAGGCTGCCTGAAAAACCGATTGCGGCAACCGGATCAGGCAGATCAAGGCTGTTTATTCAAGCGGAAAATGCCAAATCCAAGGCGGAATATTGAACCAGACGATACCCGCCAAGGCCGCCGCCAACAGCAGGGCTGGCGCCACACTGCCAAAGCAGAGCGGCATCACCGCAAAACTTCACGCGCCAAGCAGGCTGCGGCGCCATCGGGACGGATGGCACAATTCCAGCCACAAGACGCTGTTTGATAAAACAATCACCGCATACAGGCAGGCCAGCACGCCCTGCGGCGGCAAATCGGTCCATATCATGGCCGCTGCGGCAATGACCAAAGCGGTCAAAACCGAAGCACATAAAATCGGCCAAAACGACGGACGGTTATCAGACACCATCATTCCCAATAAATCAATGATTGCGGATGAGGAGCGGCTCAAACTTCAGCCGCATGCCCGCGCTTAATTTTCAGGCAGTCTTGCCGCACACCGCCTGCACCACCGGGTGCTTGGCGTCACCCCAATCGCGCCGCTCTTCATCGCTCATTTCCTGATAATAACGCTGGCTGACGGCAGTGCCGCTGCCGCTGCCACAGCATGTCGCCATCTCAAACACCATCTGGTATTCGGTGGGTGGATAGCTGGCGGCATATTCGTTGGTCGATTCCACCACATGGCCGTCGGCATGGTAATCGCTGCTGCCCACTTCTTTCCAGACCGAGGTGCGGCAATCGACCGCATACCAGGTTTGCCTGTAGGACACGTATTTGTCGGCAGGCAGGCCGTCTTTTTCATTGACAAACATCGAGCTGATCCACGGTGTGCGGTAACGTGTTTCCATCACCGCAAAGCTGAACAGCGGGTGTGCGCCGTGCACGGTGTGCCGGGTGAGCAAATAGCGGGAATCACCGTTTTCGTCCTGCCCGAGCGACACTTCGTCCGCCGGTGCCGGCAACTGGTTGTGACAGGCGGCCAAGCAAACCGTTATCCACAGCAACAGATATTTTCGCTTCATGATGCCATCCCTGGACACACTCTTGTTTCGGCCGGCCACTAGCTAGCGCAGTCAGAAAACGTTGCGGCGGTATTTTTGGTGAAAATCCGCACCTGCGGCGTTAAAAATGCGCGCAAGATGTTCAATCTTGCTGTGCTTTTTGCTTGTCATCTGCGAATTTTTCCTCAAAAAACCGCTGCACAAGTCTTCTGACTACACCACCTAAAGCCGGTTCACTTTGCCAAACCCGTCCCGACACGCCGGCCAACACCCGGCACTATGACATCGGATCAGGCCGATCCGGATCCGGGTACTGTTGCGGCACACCCTGCCGATCATGCCAGCGGGCGGTGTCGCTGGCATAGTCATATACAAATCCGCGCTTGGCCAGCAGACGGTAATGCAACAGCGACAGCAGCCGCCCGCACAGCCACAGCAACAGGGCATACCAGGCACTGCCGGGCGCAACACCGATCAGCCGTACCGTCAGATACAGCACGGCCGCCAGGCTGAAATAATCGGAGACTGCATGGAGCACATAAGCCATCGGAGAACAGCGACGGCAGCCGATGCATTCGTTTTCGCTGTCCCACATCGGATTGATCAACAGCATGGTGGCTCCTCTGCCGCCGTTTCAGGTAGCCTGAAACGGGAAAATCCCTTGCGGGCTTATTCTTCAATCACCTGCGGCACAATATACAAGCGGTTGCGCACTTCGGGTGCCACTGCCTGGTATTCGGCCGCATGATCGCTTTCGGTAACCGCATCGGTGCGCAGGCGCAGCGCTACTTCGTGCGGGTGCGCCATCGGCTCGACACCGTCGGTGTCCACCGTCTGCATTTTCTCCACCAAGGCAAAAAAATCGTTGAGTTCGGCCAAATTCTGCTGTTGCTCGTCCGCACTCAGGCTCAAGCGCGACAGACGGGCAATTTTGGCAACATCATCCAAGGTCAGGGACATGGAAAAATCCTTAAAATTTGGTTTGGAAAACCGGCAAACTGGGTTATCATTGCGCGTTTGCAACCCCGGTTCTGCCCAACAGAACACTGGCGGTTGCCGATTATAGCGGTGAACGCCGATTTTTCCTACCGGACAGCAACTGCCGGTGCCGGATTTTTCCCGGCGCCTTATGGGACAAGGTCATCCGTTTGCCGGTGCGATACCCTGTTTTTGGCGGCATGCCGCTTGATGCGACGCATGCCGTTGCGGCCGTTACGGCCTGATGAATCTCGTTTTAGGACCCCCACATGTTTCCGTTTCGTTTTCTGACCCAATATTTTTCCAACGATCTGGCCATTGACCTTGGCACCGCCAACACTCTGATTTACATTAAAAACAAAGGTATTGTTCTGAACGAACCCTCGGTGGTTGCGGTACAGAACGACATCCCGAATGGCAAAAATGCCATGCTGGCGGTGGGTGCCGAGGCCAAAAAAATGCTCGGCCGTACCCCCGGCAGCATCCAGGCCATCCGTCCGATGAAAGACGGGGTGATTGCCGACTTTAACGTCACCGAAAAAATGCTCAAGCAGTTCATCAAAAAGGTGAACAACAGCCGCTTTGCCGCTGCGCCGCGCATTGTGATCTGCGTGCCTTGCGGCTCTACCCAGGTGGAACGCAAGGCGATTCGCGATTCGGCCCTGGCCGCCGGTGCCTCCACCGTCAACCTGATTGAAGAGCCGATGGCTGCCGCCATCGGTGCCGGCCTGCCGATTGAAGACCCCACCGGTTCCATGGTGGTGGACATTGGCGGCGGTACCACCGAAGTGGGGGTCATTTCCCTCTCCGGCGTGGTGTATTCGCATTCCATCCGCGTGGGCGGCGATGCGTTTGACGAAGCCATCATCAATTATGTGCGCCGTAATTACGGCATGCTGATTGGCGAGGCCACCGCCGAAGAAATCAAAAAAAGCATCGGTTCGGCGTTTCCCGGCATGGAAGTCAAGGAAATCGAGGTCAAGGGCCGCAATCTGGCCGAAGGCATTCCGCGTGCGTTCACCATCAGCTCCAACGAAGTGCTGGAAGCACTGACCGAGCCCTTGAACCAGATCATTCAGGCAGTCAAAAACGCGCTGGAACAAACCCCGCCCGAATTGGGTGCCGACATTGCCGACCGCGGCCTGGTCCTGACCGGTGGCGGCGCCCTGCTCAAGGGCATCGACCGGCTGCTGTCGGAAGAAACCGGCCTGCCGGTAATGATTGCCGAAGATCCGCTCACCTGTGTGGCACGCGGCTCGGGCAAGGCGCTGGACATGATCGGCAAGCTCAATTCGGTTTTCGTTTCCAATCCCTGATGCCGTTTGCCGGCCGTCGCCATCCCCTGTGATCGGCCAGCAGGCCGGCAAACGCCATCGGCATACAAAAGCTGCCCTCTGTCATGGCCGAACAGTCTCTGAATTTCGTCCACCAACGCATCCGCCCGCGCAGCAAACTGGTGTTGTTTTCCATTTTGGCAGTGGTGCTGATGTTGCTGGACAACC
>JBHAET010000161.1:0-12873 GCA_041855705.1 Neisseriaceae bacterium | reverse complement strand
TGTTGCCGCCAAAGCCCTGCAATACGCTGCCCTGGGTCGGACGCTGCCAGGTGAGTCCGCCGACAGAACGGGTGTTGCCACTGCTTTGTCCGGCGGTGGGGGGCGGGGTATTGTTGCTGGGCGGCGGGGGAGTGGTCTGGGTGGTGTTGACCGGAGGCGGGGTGGTTTGGGTTTGTGCCGGCGGCGTGTAGCTGCTGCCGGCCGGGGCGGTGTAACCGGCCGGTTTGACGCGCAGCACTTGGCCGATGCGGATGTTGTTGCCTTCGTCCAGATTGTTCCAGGCGCGCAGATTGTCCTGGCTGATTTGGTAACGGCGTGAAATATTGTATACCGTGTCGCCGCGCACCACGGTGTGGGTGGCGGCATTGATGTCCACCGGTGCGTAGGAGGGTACATAGCTGCCGCTGCCGCCGCTGGCCGGAGGCGGGGTGTACGGTGTTTGTGCGCCCTGGGTGCCTTGTGTGGTGCCGGTCGGCGGGGTATAGGGCTCGGTACTGCCGTAGGGGTTGTCACTGGGGGTGCTGTAGCCGCCGCCGGTTTGGGTGTTGCCGGCTTCGGCCGGCGCTGCCGGTTGTTTCAGCCACGAACAGGCACCCAGCGTCAGTGCCATCAGGCACAGGCCGGAACGGAGAGCGGTTTGTTTCAACATAAATGTTACCTTTGCTTAGCAAGACAGATGAGCCGCACCAATGCGGTGCGCGACCGGCGAATTCGGTGCAGACGCTATCATAAACAATGCCATGCGTTCTGTACAAGCCCCGGATGCCGGTTTGGGACTTTGGCAAAACCCCCATCTGCGGCACATTGCTGTGTTGTGCTGCTCATCCGCTTGCCTATCTATTTGATATGTCTGCGCTCGCAGTGTGGTCTGCACCTTGAACGGCATCCGCATCCGGGGGTTTGCAAAGGTCTCGGTGCCGGGGGCGGGGGTGGTGCAAAAGCGCGCTGACCGGTGCCGGTTTGGCCGACAGCCGGCGGTTTACATGCCGTTGACCAGCGGTACAAACAGCGCTTCCTGAACGCAGGTTTCCTGAAAACCGTGCTCGGTTTTGTCGATGACCCACAAAAACTGGGCATGACCGTCGTCCAGCGGCAGTACCATGCGGCCGCCCACGGCCAGCTGTTGCAGCAGCGGCAAGGGCACTTGTTCCGGAGCGGCGGTGACCAGAATGCCGTCAAACGGTGCCACTTCCGGCAGGCCCAGATAGCCGTCGCCGCAGACCAGCCGTGCCTGGCGCGGCAGCCGCACATGACGCAGGTGCTGTTTGGCCCGTTCGTGCAGCGGCCGCAAGCGTTCCACCGAATAGATTTCCGGTGCATAGGCGGCGGGGGCATGGTTTTCAGGCAGCCTCAGTGCCAGCAGGACCGCGGTTTGGTAGCCGCAGCCGGTGCCGATTTCCAAAATCCGCCGGTAGCGGGTGAGCGGATCGTTGCCGAGCAGCAATTGGGTCATTACCGCCACGGTGTAGGGCTGGGAAATGGTCTGGCCCAGGCCCAGCGGCAGCGACATGTCGTCATAGGCGCGCGAGCGCAGTGCTTCTTCGACAAACAGGTGGCGCGGCACGGTGGCCATGGCGGCCAGCACTTCCGGGCGGCGGATGCCCATGTGTTGCAAGCGCTCCACCATCCGTTCGCGCCGGAATTCGTAGCCGGTCCAGTTGGGGTGTCCGGGCGGGGTCACAGGGCGACATCCTGCCAGAAATCGGCGACCTGGCCCATTTGGCGGTAATCGGTCAAATCCACCGACAACGGGGTGATGGTGACAAAGCCGGCTTCGTTTTCGGCAAAATCGGTGCCTTGCTGCCGGTCGGCCGCATCGCCGGCCGGGCCGATCCAGTACACGGCTTCGCCGCGCGGATTGTGTGCCGGCACCACGGCTTGGGCATGATGGCGGCGGCCCAGACGGGTGATTCGGCAACCTTGCACATCCTGGGGCGCAACCGCCGGAATGTTGACATTCCACAGCAGCGGTGCGGTGGGCGGCTGCTGCAGCAAATGGTCCAACAGCCGCCACACCACTGCTTCGGCAGTGTCCCAGTAACGGTTGCTGTAATCGTTGAGCGAAAAGGCCACTGCCGGAATGCCGAGCAGATAAGCCTCGGTGGCGGCGGCGACGGTACCGGAATACAGGGTGTCGTCGCCCATATTGGCGCCGTGATTGATGCCGGAGAGCACCAGATCGGGCTTGAATTCGGGCATGCTGTGGAGGGCGAGGTGGATGCAGTCGGTGGGGGTGCCACTGACATAGTAAAAGCCGTTTTCCGCCTGGCGCAGGCGCAGCGGGCGATCCAGGGTCAGCGAGTTGCTGACGCCGCTGCGGTCGCGTTCGGGCGCCACCACGCGGACATTGGCAAATTCGGCGGCCACCCGTGCCAAAATGGCAATCCCTTGCGCCAGATAGCCGTCGTCGTTGCAAATCAGAATATTCATAAAATCAGTTGTGATGGTGTGTTGGGTCTGTGGGGTTGTGGTCTGCATTCGTGGTGCTGCTGTGACTCAAAAATACCGCCGCTGCGTTAATTGTCAACAGACCTGGGCTGCCTGAAAAACTGCCGGCAGGCCGGTGGTGAAAAAAACCGCCTGCGGGGCAGGCGGTTGGCTGCGGCTTACTGGCTGGCCTTGATTTGCTGCCACAGACGCACCATTTGACGGGTGCCGTCCTGGGTTTTGGGCAGGATGACAAAGCTCTTGGCCATCACTTCCGGGGTCGGGAAGATGGACGGATCGTCGGCATATTCTTTTTCCATCAATTCGCGTGCCGGCTTGCTGCCCGGAGCATAGGTCACGAAATTGCCGTTTTGGGCCGCCACTTTCGGATCCAGGGTGTAGTTGATGTATTTGTGGGCATTGACCACATTGACTGCGTCTTTGGGAATGGCCCAGGTGTCCAGCCACACGCCTACGCCGGTTTTCGGCAGCAGGACATTGATTTTGACATCGTCTTTTTTGGCTTCCAGTGCCCGTTTCTGGGCAATGTGCAAGTCGCCGTTGTAGCCGGTAACCACGCACAGATCGCCGCGGGCCATGTCGTCAATATAGCCGGAAGAGCTGAAGCGTTTTACGTCACCGCGCACTTTTTTCAGCAGGTCGGCTGCGGCCTGCAAATCTTCGGTGCTGCTGCTGTTGGGGTCTTTGCCCAGATAGTGCAGTGCCAGCGGGAACAGTTCAGACGGGCTGTCGAAGAAGGAAATGCCGCAGGCTTTCAGTTTGCTGGTGTATTCCGGATTGAACACCAAGTCCCAAGCATTGTCCGGCATCGGCATGCCACCCAAGGCTTTTTCCACCGCACCCTGGTTGATGCCGACGGTGTTGATGCCCCAGAAATAGGGTACTGCGTACTGGTTGCCCGGATCCACCTGGTCCAGCAGTTTCAGCAATTCCGGATCGATTTTGTCGTAATTGGGGATCTGGCTTTTGTCCAGCGGCAGGTAGGCGCCGGCCTGGATTTGGCGGCCAACGTTGGAAATGCCGGGGCCCACCAGGTCATAGCCGGATTTGCCGGTGAGCACTTTGGCTTCCAGGGTTTCGTTGCTGTCGTAGAAATCCTGGCGCACGGTGACACCGTTTTCTTTTTCAAAGGCGGTAATGGTTTCCGGATCCACATAATCCGACCAGTTGTAGATGTTCAGATGGGCAGTGCCGGCCGGCGCAGAGGTGGCAGAAGCCGGGGCATCGGACGCCGGCGCGCTGCCGCCCTGGGTGGCGGTGGAGCCGCCACCGCAAGCGGCCAGAAACAGACTGGTCAGTGCGGAAACCAACAGGGTTTTTTTCATCATAATGTGATTCCTCAAGTAAGTTAACGAACGCTTGCCACAAATCAGATGCCGGGGCACTGCAGATGTCCGGCCCCGGAGCGCAGTCATTATATAGCCAATGTGGCGATTTTCCCATACGGCCTTGTCTGGCCGTGTGGTGTGCGGCCGCCGCCAAGGTGCAAGCATGGGCCGGCGGCCGGTTTTATTGGCTGGCTTTGATTTGCTGCCACAGGCGTACCATCAGTCGGTTGCTGTCTTGTGATTTGGGCAGGATGACAAAGCTTCTGGCCATCACTTCCGGAGTCGGGAAAATCGACGGATCGTCGGCGTATTCTTTGTTCATCAGCGCGCGGGCCGGTTTGCTGGCCGGAGCGTAGGTGACAAAATTGCCGTTTTGGGCCGCCACTTTCGGATCCAGGGTGTAGTTGATGTATTTGTGGGCATTGGCCACATTGGCGGCATCTTTGGGGATCATCCAGGCGTCAATCCACACGCCAACGCCGGTATTGGGCACCAATACTTCAATATTGACGCCGTTTTTGGCTTCCAGTGCCCGGTTTTTGGCAATGTGCAAATCGCCGCCGTAACCGGTGACCACGCACAAGTCGCCGCGGGCCATGTCATCAATATAGCCGGACGAGCTGAAGCGCTTCACATCGCCGCGCACTTTTTTCAGCAGGTCGGCCGCGGCCTGCAAGTCTTCCGGGCTGCTGTCGTTGGGGTTTTTGCCCAAATAATGCAGTGCCAGCGGGAACATTTCCGAGGGGCTGTCAAAGAAGGACAGGCCGCAGGCTTTCAGCTTGCTGGTGTATTCCGGTTTGAACACCAAATCCCAGGCATTGTCCGGCAACGGCAGATCGCCCAGGGCTTTGGCCACGGCATCCTTGTTGATGCCGACGGTGTTGATGCCCCAGAAATAGGGCACCGCATGTTTGTTGCCCGGATCCACCTGCTCCAGCAGCTTCAGGAGTTCGGGGTCGATATTGTTGTAGTTGGAAATCTGGCTCTTGTCCACCGGCTGGTAGGCGCCGGCCTGAATCTGGCGGCCGATGTTGGAGATGCTCGGCGCCACCAGATCATAGCCGGATTTGCCGGTGAGCACTTTGGCTTCCAGGGATTCGTTGCTGTCGTAAAAGTCGTAACGCACACTGATGCTGTTGTCTTTTTCAAAGGCGGCAACGGTGTCGGGATCGACATAGTCCGACCAGTTGTAAATATTCAGATTGCCGGTGGCCGCCGGTGCGGCGCTTTGGGCCGGTGCGGCCGAAGCATCGGAAGCCGGTGCCGCAGTGGGCTGGTTGCCGGAGCCGCCGCAGGCGCTGAGAAACAGGCCGGTGAGGGCACAGGCCAGCAGTGTTTTGTTCAGCATCATCATGTTCATCCTCTAGATCAGCTTGAATAAAAGGCCCAAGTATGGTGATTGGGGGCCGGAAACGGCTTATTAAACTGTGAAACGCGACCACTGGCAAGCACAAAATGGCGGCGGCGGCCGGCCGGCAATGTGGTGGGGCGCCGACGGCCGGCGGTATGGGGTGCCCGCTCTGGTCGGGTGGGGGCTTTTATGGGACAATCGTGCTTATTTTTGAATGGGCGGCCATTATGTTAGATCGGGAAGGTTATCGCCCCAATGTGGGCATCATCCTCACCAATGAACGCAATGAGGTGTTTTGGGGCAAGCGGGTGCGCGAGCATTCATGGCAGTTTCCGCAAGGCGGCATCAAACCGGGTGAAAGCCCGGAGGCGGCCATGTACCGGGAATTGCTGGAGGAGGTGGGACTCTTGCCGCATCATGTGAAGATTTTGGGCCGCACCCGCGACTGGCTGCGTTACGATGTGCCCAGCCACTGGGTCAAGCGCGAATGGCGCGGTTCCTACAAGGGACAAAAGCAAATCTGGTATCTGCTGCGCCTGGTTGGCCGGGAAAGCGATGTCCACCTGAGGGCCACCAGTCATCCGGAATTCGATGCCTGGCGTTGGCATGAATACTGGGCGCCGATTGATGAAGTCATTGATTTCAAGCGCGGGGTGTATCAGGGTGCTTTGCAGGAGTTATCACGCCATCTGCGTGATTTGCAAACATGGGAGGCGTTTTTGCAGCAAAAAGAGGTGCAGGCATGAATCAGGCGTATCTGCTGTGGCTGATGCTGTTGAGTGGTGTGGGAGCGCTGATCGGTGCCGGTTTGGGTCTGTTCCTGATGTGGTTGCTCACCCAGCAGGCATGCCGGCAATATCCGCATCTGCAGCTGAGGCTGCCTGAAAGCGTACGGCCGCAGGCGGCTACGGATTTGGCAGCCTGGGCCGATGAGCACGGTTACCGTGCGCGTCCCAGTCTGGTCGACCGCCAGCCCTGTTTTCGCAAAGGACGCGGTTGGCTGACCAGTGCCACCGAAGTGCGCCTGCTGGCCGACGGGGTGTTGCAGGTGGATGAGGTGGTCAATTTCCTGTTGTTTGCCAAATCGTATGCCCTGAATGCGCCGGTGGTGTTCGGCCAGCCGGTGCGGCGCATGAAGCTCAAAGCGATTAACGATTTGCTGGCGCTGTGGCGCTTGGAGCCGCTGACGATTGCCAAAGACAAGGTTGGGGTGCGGATTAAGCGCTGATGCAGGTGTTGGGTGAAGCCTGATTGGGATGCCGGCAAGCATTGGCCGCCATCCGTTGCGCCATCAAAAAAACAGCCGGATTCAAACATCCGGCTGTTTTTTGACTGTTCTGCCGCAGCGCATCAGGCCATGGCTTTGATTTTGGCAGACAGGCGGCTTTTGTGACGGGCGGCTTTGTTTTTGTGGAACACGCCTTTGTCGGCAATGCGGTCCATGACTTTGACCGATTGACGGAAGGTTTCTTGGGCAGCGGCTTTGTCGCCGGCTTCAACCGATTTCAAAACTTTTTTCACAGCGGTGCGAAACGCGGTACGCAGGCTGGCGTTGTGGGCACGGTTTTTCAGTGCCTGGCGGGCACGTTTGCGTGCTTGTGCGCTATTGGCCATCGAAGGACTCCTAAACGATATGGAATATCAGAAAAAGTAAACGCGCCATTTTAAAGACTTGGCCGTAAAAATGCAAGTGCGGGTTGCGGCGCCGGATGAGCGGCATCTGCGCTTGCGGTTCAGTCAAGCAGGAATTTGCGCATCAGTTCGCAATTGACCGTCACGTGGGGATTGAGCGGCAAAGCGGCCTGGCCCAGCGACTGGTAGCCGTTGATCTGGTAAAACCCCACCGAATTGAGTGAAGCATACAGTTTGAGCAAACCCAAACCGGCATCGCGGGCCAGGGTTTCGGCGCGGCCGAGCAGGGCGGTGCCCAGTCCCTGATTGTGGACAAAAGGATGCACATACAGGGCATCCAGTTGCGCCTCGCGCAAGTCCAACTGGAAAAATCCCTGGATATGGCCTTTGTAATCGACAATCCACAAGGCCTTGTCCGGATTGTCCAGCGTGTCCAGATAACTGTCGGGACCCAGCAGCGCCAGCCAGGCGGTGAGCACCTTGCTGTCGTAATTGCGGGCACAGGTATAGCGCACGGCATATTCGTGGGCATTGAAAATATGTTCGCAGTCGTCTAGACGGGCCGGACGCAAATGGGTGATAATGCTCATTGTGTGGCGGGAAGTGGCAGCCAGCTTGTATTGTATCGCCAATGCAGCGGTTTTCCCATATTGCCGGCAAACGGGTAGGAATTTGGGTCACCTGCGGCGGCGATGTATGGTGTATAGGATGATGAATGGAGGAAACAGCAATGCAGGAACAGACAATTTATTTGGCAGGCGGTTGTTTTTGGGGGGTGGAAGCTTATTTCCAGCGCTTGCCGGGGGTGTTGGCGGCGGAGTCGGGTTATGCCAACGGCCATGTGCCGAATCCGGATTATGAAACGGTTTGCAGTGGTGACAGCGGGCATGCGGAAACGGTGCGGGTGTGTTACCGGCCGGCGCAAATCGGTTTGCGTGATTTGTTGCGGCATTTTTTGCGCATTGTTGATCCGACCACCCTTAACCGCCAGGGGAACGATGTCGGCAGCCAGTACCGCAGCGGCGTGTATTACACCGATCCAGCCGATAGGGCGGTGATTCAGGCGGTGCTGGACGAGGAGCAGGCACGCCGTGCCGAACCGGTGGTGGTGGAAAACTTGCCGCTGCGCTGTTTTTTTCCGGCCGAAGCTTATCATCAGGATTATCTGGCCAAACATCCGGGCGGTTATTGCCACATTGATTTGCGGCTGGCCGATGTGCCGTTGCCAGATGGCTTGCCGCGGTCCGGTTTTGATCCGGCACACTGGCGGCGGCCGGATGAAGACGAGCTGGTGCGGCAGCTGGCTGCCGAGCAGTACCGGGTTGTCCGGCAAAACGGTACCGAACCGCCGTTTAGCCATGCTTATGCCGGCCTGACGGCCCGCGGGCTGTATGTGGATGTGGTCAGCGGCGAGCCGTTGTTCAGTTCGCGCGACAAATTCGATGCCGGCTGCGGCTGGCCCAGTTTCAGCAAGCCGGTGCAGGCCGGAGCCTTGACCGAAGTGGCCGATTTCAGCCACGGCATGCAGCGGGTGGAGGTGCGCAGCCGGCATGCCGATTCGCATTTGGGGCATGTGTTTGCCGACGGTCCGGTGGCACAGGGCGGTTTGCGCTATTGCATCAATGGTGCCAGTTTACGCTTTATTGCGTATGAGGATTTGGAAGCGGCCGGTTATGGCGACTGGCAAGCCGCAGTGGAATAGGCTGAGACCTTTGTAGAATACCCAGATGAGACCTTTGCAAAACCGCCAGATGTGGATGCAGTTCAAGGCGCAGCAGCACAGCGAGTGCAGACATATCAGATAGATAGGCAAACGAGCGAGCAGCGCACAACGAAGAAATTCGTCGCAGATGGGTATTCTTAAAGGTCGCAGGCTGCCTGAAGCGCTCAATGCAGGGAGATGGACGAATTGCTGTTGCTTACAGGCCGCGCTGCCATTCTGCGCGCAGGCCGGCCTGTTGCGGATGGCTGAGGGCAGTTCGGATGCGGGCCAGCAAGGCGGCCTTGTCACGTCCGAGCCGCCCTTTGAGCACCAGGTAATTGGACGCATGATCGCTGCGAAACACGGTGTTGGCCAGTTCCAGATCGGTCACAAAGGCTTCCAGTTCCTGCAGCAGGCCGGCGGTGTCGGGCAGGACAAAATCGGGATAGGCTGCCTGAAAACGGGCCTGGCCCAGCGGAAAGCTGACCACCAGGGTGGACAGGTATTCCGGTTGGGTCGCATTCATCAATTGTGCCGAATGGCGGGCGTGCTGACCGCTCAGGCGGGTGCCGCCCAGGCCGAGCAGAATCATCACCGAGCGGGTAATGCCGGCTGCGCCCAGCTTGTGCAAGGCGTCCTGTGAAGAGGCACGGGTTTCGCCCTTGTTCACCAGACGCAACACTTCGTCATCACCCGATTCGCAGCCCACATACACCATCTTCAAGCCGGCTTGTTGCAGCTGGCTTAATTCTTCGCTGCTTTTGTGTGCCACATTGCGCGGCAGGCAGTAGGCGGACACCCGTTCCACCTGCGGCAAATGGCGGTGGATGGCCGCTAGAATCGCCAGCAGGCGGCGGGTGGACAAGGTCATTGCGTCGCCATCGGCCAGAAACACCCGCCGCACCGGCAGCCCGCTGGCGGCCACCCGCATCAGGTCCGCTTCAATGGCCTCCTGGCTGAACGGACGGAATTTCTTTTGGGTGGCGGTGTACATTTCGCAGAAGGTGCAGCGGTTCCACGAACAGCCGTTGGTCACCGGCAAAATCAGGGAGCGTGCTTCCGAGGGCGGCCGGAATACCGGCTCAATGTAGTCAATCGGCACCAACGGCAACATGGACCACCCTCACACCACGCCTTGGGCCAGCATGGCTTCGGCCACTTTCTTGAAGCCGGCGATGTTGGCCCCGTCAACATAATTGATGTAATCGCCGTTGCGGCCATTGGCCACGCAGTTTTCATGGATGTTGGCCATGATGTCGGACAGGCGGCGGTCCACCTTGTCGCGGTCCCACGACTGACGGATGTGGTTCTGGCTCATTTCCAAACCGGAGGTGGCTACGCCGCCGGCATTGGATGCCTTGCCCGGTGCATACAGGATTTTGGCATCCACAAATGCCTGCACTGCGCCCAGGGTGGAGGGCATATTGGCACCTTCGGCCACGCAGAGGCAACCGTTGGCGAGCAGGGTTTGGGCATCGGCCTGGTCCAGTTCGTTCTGGGTGGCGCAGGGCAGGGCCACATCGCAGGCCACGCCCCACGGTTTTTGATCGGCAAAATAGGGCAGTCCCAATTCCCAGGCATAGACCGACAGGCGCTCGCGGCGCACTTCTTTCAATTCGATGAGGGCGGCCAGCTGGGCTTCGGTCATGCCGGTGTCGTCAAAACGCACAAACCCGTTGGAGTCGGACAGGGTCAGTACCTTGGCGCCCAGTTGGATGGCTTTTTCGGCGGCGTATTGCGCCACATTGCCGGCACCGGAAATCACCACTTTTTTGCCGGCAATGCCTTGCTGGCGGGTGTTGAGCATGTGTTCGGCAAAATACACCGTGCCGTAGCCGGTGGCTTCCGGACGGATCAGGCTGCCGCCGTAGGACAGGCCTTTGCCGGTGAGCACCGAGCTGAACTGGTTGCTGATGCGCCGGTACTGGCCGAACAGATAGCCGATTTCACGGCCGCCCACGCCGATGTCGCCGGCCGGCACGTCGGTTTCGGCACCGATGTGGCGGTAGAGTTCGGTCATGAACGCCTGGCAGAAACGCATCACCTCGCCATCGCTTTTGCCCTTGGGGTCAAAATCGGAGCCGCCCTTGCCACCGCCCATCGGCAGGGTGGTGAGCGCATTTTTAAACACCTGCTCAAATGCCAGGAATTTGAGCACACCCAAATCCACGGTCGGATGAAAGCGCAACCCGCCCTTGTAGGGGCCGATGGCCGAATTCATCTGCACGCGGTAACCGCGGTTGACCTGCACATGGCCGTGGTCGTCCACCCACGACACCCGGAACATCACCACCCGTTCCGGTTCCACAATCCGTTCCAGCAATCCGTGACGCGTGTAATGCGGGTTTTTCGCCAAAAACGGCTGCAGGCTGTGAAACACTTCCTCCACCGCCTGGTGAAACACCGGCTGGTTGGGATCGCGCTGCTTGATGGTGTGAAACAGGGTGTTGAGATCAACGGTCATGGTGGAGGCCTTTACGGAGCATGATAATGGCCGCCGGTTATAACACAGGATGCGGCCGGCGTTAAGGCCGGTCGTAACTGCTCTGCGGAACTGGCGGTATGCGGCGGCCGGCGTTGATGGCTAAACAGGCTGCCTGAAAGCACCCGGCAGTGTTTTCAGGCAGCCTGTTGACTTGATGATGAACACCACCGCGGTGCGGCCGGGCGGGCATGCCACGCTTGCGGCCTTCAGTGGTGTGCGGTGAGGTTACGACTGTTTGCGCAGTTGCCGGTTCAGGCCGCTGTCGCCAGGGCCTGTTGCAAATCGGCGATCAGGTCGTCGATGTGTTCGATGCCCACGCTCAGGCGCACCATGTCTTTGCTGACACCGGCCGCCGCCAGTTCGGCGTCGTTCAGTTGGCGGTGGGTGGTGCTGGCCGGATGGGTGGCCAGTGATTTGGCATCGCCGATGTTGACCAGGCGGGTAAACAGTTGCAGGGCGTCGATGAATTTGCCGCCGGCTTCCACGCCGCCTTTGATGCCGAAACTGAGCAGGCCGGAAGCCTGGCCGCCGAAGTCGCGATCGATCAAGGCCTTGTAGCGGCTGTTGGCCAGGCCGGGATAGTTGACCCAAGCCACCTGCGGATGGTTTTGCAGAAATTCGGCCACTTTGAGGGCGTTGTCGCTGTGGCGCGGCATGCGCAGGGCCAGGGTTTCCAGACCTTGCAGGATCAAAAAGGCGTTCATCGGGCTCAAGGCGGCGCCGGTGTTGCGCAGCGGCACCACGCGGGCACGGGCGATGAAGGCGGCCGCACCGAAGTGTTCGCTGTAATTGACACCGTGATAGGACACATCCGGGGTGGTCAGTACCTTGAAGCGTTCGCCGGCGGTCCAGTCGAAGCGGCCGCTGTCGATGATGGCGCCGCCGATGCTGTTGCCGTGGCCGCCGATGTATTTGGTCAGCGATTCGATCACAATGTCGGCACCCAGTTCAATCGGCCGGCACAAAACCGGGGTGGCCACCGTGTTGTCCACCACCAGCGGCAGGCCCTGGGCGTGGGCGGCTTGGGCCAGGGCCGGCAGGTCAACCACGTTGATGGCCGGATTGCCGATGCTCTCGCAATACACCAGTTTGGTGCGCGCATCGGTGTGGCGGGCAATGTCTTGCGGTTGGTCGGCATCGATAAAGCGCACTTCAATACCCTGTTTGGGCAGGGTGTGGGCAAACAGGTTGTAGGTGCCGCCGTACAGAGTTTTGGTGGCGATGATGTTGTCGCCGGCTTCGGCCAGGGTTTGCACCGCATAGGTGATGGCGGCCATGCCGCTGGCCAGGCACAGGGCGGCAATGCCGCCTTCCATGGCGGCCAGGCGCTGCTCCAGCACATCGGTGGTCGGATTCATGATGCGGGTGTAGATGTTGCCGGCCACGTTCAGGTTGAACAGGTCGGCACCGTGCTGGGTGTTATCAAACGCGTAGCTGGTGGTTTGGTAAATAGGCACCGCCACGGCTTTGGTGGTGGGGTCTGGAGCGTAACCGGCATGGATGGCCTGGGTTTCGGGTTTCATGTGCACTCCTTATGAAGGTATCAATGGCGGCCGCAGCGGCCGTGGGGTGGAAATAGGGTGTTGCCGGGGGCTAGCCGCCGAACAGCGTATGGCAAATCAGTCTTGAGGCTGCCTGAAACGGTGTTCGAAGGTTTCAGGCAGCCTGCTCAAGCCGGCTCCGGCGGGTGTTCCGTGTTTGTGTTGCTGTGTTCGGCTTTGTACTGGCGCAAAAATGCCAGTGCCGCTGCCTGTTCGGCCGTATTGCCGTATTGCAGGTCGCGCTGGGCATTGCGGTAACGCGCTTGCTGCCGGGCACGCTCCAGTTGCTGTTGTTGGAAATCCTGGCGGTTGGCAGTGGTGCTGCGCTGGGTTTGTTGGGCCTGGGCACGGGCCATGGCCTGGGCGATCAGTGCGGCAGGGTCCAG
>JBHAET010000160.1:0-4161 GCA_041855705.1 Neisseriaceae bacterium | reverse complement strand
CGACCCATCATCCAGTGCTGGATGCTGCGTGCGTCATTGACGCGGGTGGCGGAGGTGGGCGAATTGAGCAAAACAATCACCAGTGGCTGATTTTGCACCGTGGCCTGCACCACCATCGAGCGGCCGGCTTCGCGGATGTAGCCGGTTTTCTGCAAGCCGACCTGCCAATTGCCTTCACGCACCAGCGCATTGGAATTGCGGAAAGTCTGCTCGCGGCCGGCGCTGGTCACCACCGAGCCGTAATTGGCGGTACTGAACTGGCGGATCAGCGGATACTGCTGAGCGGCGCGCACCAGAATGCCCAAATCATGGGCAGTGGACACATTGCGCGGACTGAGCCCGGTGGGTTCGACAAAATAGGAATTGCTCATGCCCAGGCTTTGCACCTTGCGGTTCATCGCCGCCACAAACGCTTCCATGCCGCCCGGATAGTTGCGGCCCAAGGCATGAGTGGCGCGGTTTTCGCTGCTCATCAGGCTCAGGTGCAGCATCTCGCGCCGCGTCATCACGGTACCGATGCTCAAGCGGCTGCCGGTGCCCTTGAGCCGGTCGATTTCGGCCTCAGTAATGGTAATCGGCTCGTTCAGGTTCTGACCTGCATCCAATACCACCATGGCGCTGACCAGCTTGGAAATCGAAGCAATCGGCCGCACCTGGTGCACGCCTTTCTGATACAGCACCTCGCCGGTACGGCTGTTCATGATCAGGGCCGACTGCGAAGTCAGCAGCGGGCCGGCCACTGCCGCCTGGGTTTGCAGGTCGGCATCGGGATTGCGGATCAGAAACGCGCCCAAGGGATCGTTCTGGTCGGGAAAATTCTGGTCGAGAAACTGGCCCAAAACGTCCAAATCATCGGCGGCGGCCGGTACCGACCACACCAATGCCAGACTGGCTACGGCGGCGGTACACACCAGTTTGCGGATGCGCAGCAGCATCATTGTTGACTCCTTTCACTGCATGAAGCAATTAAATCTGCTTTTCAATCAATTGATTGGAAAAGCAAACCACCCTTCCCAGGCTGCCTGAAACCGAAGCCGGATCAGCCGTTTACAACGGGGCGGTGCATTGCCGAAAAACAAAACAGCGCCGATTTTCAATAAAATCATGGATTTTGTAAACCCTTGCTAAGGTAAAATTTGGTGGCACTCCCCAGGTGCTGCCCCGGCAATACAGTAGCCCTGGCTGCCGAATTTCACTATACTGGCATCCGCCCGAAGCCGGCTTCGGGCCTATTTTCGTTTCCATACCTGAATGTCATGAGCAAACACACCCGTTACTGTTCTTTTTGCGGCAAAGCCGAACACGAAGTCAAAAACCTGATCGAGGGCGAAAACGCCCTGATCTGCAACGAATGTGTCGATACCTGCAGCCACATGCTGCACAGCAATAGCGATGCGGCGGAACCCGCAGCCGATGGCGACCAGCTGCCGACACCGGCCCAGATTGTCGCCAATCTTGACCAGCACGTCATCGGCCAGGAAACGGCCAAGAAATCATTGGCGGTGGCGGTTTACAACCATTACAAGCGTTTGCGCCATCCGCACAGCGACGGTCAGGTGGAGCTGGCTAAATCCAACATTCTGCTCATCGGCCCCACCGGCTCGGGCAAAACCCTGCTGGCACAAAGCCTGGCACGCAAACTGGATGTGCCGTTTGTGATGGCCGATGCCACTACCCTCACCGAAGCGGGCTATGTGGGCGAAGATGTGGAGCAAATCATCACCAAATTGTTGGCCAAATGCGATTTTGATGTCGAAAAAGCGCAAAAAGGCATTGTCTACATTGATGAAATCGACAAAATCTCGCGCAAGAGCGACAACCCGTCGATTACCCGCGACGTGTCCGGCGAAGGCGTGCAGCAGGCCCTGCTGAAACTGATCGAAGGCACGGTGGCGTCGGTGCCGCCGCAGGGCGGGCGCAAGCACCCGAACCAGGAATTCATCAATGTGGACACCACCAATATCCTGTTTATCTGCGGCGGTGCGTTTGCCGGCCTGGACAAAGTGATCCGCCAGCGTACCGAAAAAGGCGGTATCGGCTTTGGTGCCGCCGTGCACAGCAAGGATGAGGACGCCAAAATCACCGAGCTGTTTCAAATCGTGGAGCCGGAAGATTTGATCAAATTCGGCCTGATTCCGGAACTGATCGGCCGCCTGCCGGTGATTGCCACCCTGGCCGAACTGGATGAAGCCGCCTTGATCAACATCCTCACCGAACCGAAAAACGCCCTGGTCAAACAATATCAGGCCCTGTTCGCCATGGAAGGGGTGGAGCTGGAAGTGCTGCCCTCGGCATTGAGCAGCATTGCCCGTCTGGCGATGGCGCGCAAAACCGGCGCCCGCGGCCTGCGCTCGATTATGGAACGTGCCCTGCTGGAAACCATGTATGCCCTGCCCGATTTGCCGGATGTGAAAAAAGTGGTGGTCAGCCAGCCGGTGATTGAACAAGGCCTGCCGCCGAAAATGCTGCTGGCCGACGGCAGCGAATACCAGCCAGACACCCCGGCACCGCGCAAGCGGCGCAAGGCTTCCTGATTCATTCCTTTATGGAACAACTGGCATGAGTCGCTTCGCCCGGCAAGGTGCGCTGGAATACGACAGCCGCATCGGCACTCTGATCCCCGCTTACGACGCACTGCACCAAACCAGTGCCGCCTATCTGCGTGCCCGGCTACCGGAACAGGCGCGCATTCTGGTGGTGGGTGCCGGCACCGGCGCCGAAGTGCTGGCCCTGGCCCGGCACAATCCGCACTGGCAGATCACGGCGGTGGAGCCGTCGGCCGACATGCTGGCCGTGGCGCGCGATAAATGTGTGGCGGCTGCGGTGGACAATGTGGATTTTGTCGAAGGCTATACCGACAGCCTGCCGCCGGTGGCGGCATTTGATGCCGTGCTCTGTTTGCTGGTGCTGCATTTTTTAAACGGTACCGCAGCCAAGCGCCGGCTGCTGGCCGACATGGCCCTGCGCACCCGGGCCGGGGCCCCGCTGCTGTTGTGCGACCTGATCGACAGCCAGCCGCTGTTGCGCGAAGCGCTGCTGAATTACGCAGTGGCCAGCGGTCTGCCTGCCGACTACCGCCAGGCACTGCGCGAGCGTTTGCAACGCGAGTTTTTTCCCCTTACCGAAACCGATTTTGCCACCTTGGCCGCCAGCGCCGGCTGGCAGGTACCACAACCCTATTTCCGCGCCCTGGATTTTGCCGCCTGGATACTGAATCGGGATGCCTTGAGTGCGGCTCCGTAATCCACCCGGCCGGAGCTGCCGTTCACGGCACGAGACCCTTGTATAGGCCACACCGCTGGCGCACACAACAACGGGGCGTATCTTTATGGGATACGCCCCGTTGTTTATGCTGCGTTCAATCACCAATACGGTTTACGCAAACAAGCCTTTTAGCCACAGCACAAAGCCGTCCCACAGACGGCCGAACCAGCCAGCTTCCGGCACTTCGGTCAGCGCCACCACGGTTTTTTCCGCCACCACGGTATTGCCGTCCATCAGTTTGAGCGTGCCCAATTCGCGACCTTGGGCAATCGGCGCCACCACCGGCTGTACGGTTTCCAGCACCGGTTTCAGGTTCTGGGCGCTGCCCTTGGGCACCGTCACATAGGCATCCTGCAGAAAACCAACCCCAACCGTGCTGCTCTGGCCTTTATACACCTCCACCTGGGCAATCGCTTCGTTGGCATTGTAGAGTTTGGGCGTGTCGAAAAACTGCAAGGCCCAGTTCAACAATTTGCTGCTTTCCGCCGCCCGAGCCTCCGGGCTTTCGGTACCGACCACCACCGACACCACCCGGCGACCGTTGCGTTTGCTGGAAGCCACCAGATTGTAGCCGGCGCTGCTGGTGTGACCGGTTTTCAGGCCGTCAACGCTCGGGTCACGGTACAGCAGCAGATTACGGTTGGGCTGGCTGATGTTGTTGTAGGCAAACGACTGCAGAGCATAAATCGGATAATACTGCGGGTAGTCACGGATGATGGCTTTGGCCAAAATCGCCAGATCGGCCACCGATGTCAGGTGCCGCTCGCCCGGCAGGCCGGTGCTGTTTTCAAAAAAGGTGTCGGTCATGCCCAGACGCTTGGCCTCGGCATTCATCATCTGGGTGAAACCCTCTTCGCTGCCGGCAATCGCCTCGGCCAGCGTGACGGCCGCATCGTT
>JBHAET010000159.1:0-3405 GCA_041855705.1 Neisseriaceae bacterium | reverse complement strand
TACGCTATCTGTTTTTGCGCGGTTTGGAAGCCGGCAGCACACAGGGTATCTGGTACTGGGATTTGCCCACCGCCGCACTGGCGCCATGGCTGGAACCGGCAACCGGCACCGGCAGTGGTTAAATTTTGTCAAAAAACCCCTTGCGCAATATGTTGCATTGCGATATTGTCTTGGCTCTTTTCCGTTCGACAACTCTGAGCAGCTATTCCAACTACGTGGCGCTGCGTCGTCTGTCACCACGGTATCCGATTGCGCGTACCCTAAACCGCTGTAACGGATGCCCGCATACCCCGCACCGGTGAGGCGGCCGCAGGTCAGTTGGTTTACCTGACACATTTGAGGTTCACAATGCAACTTTCCGGCGCACAGATTCTGGTACAGAGTCTGAAAGCCGAAGACGTGGAATACGTTTTCGGTTATCCCGGTGGCGCGGTTCTCGAAATCTACGACGCCATCTTCCAACTCAACAAATTCCAACACATTCTGGTACGGCACGAACAAGCCGCGGTGCATGCGGCCGAAGCCTATGCCCGCGTCAGCGGCAAGGTGGGCGTGGCTCTGGTCACCTCCGGTCCCGGCGCCACCAATGCGATTACCGGCATTGCCACCGCCTACACCGATTCGATTCCGCTGGTGGTGATTTCCGGCCAGGTCGGCACACCGGCCATCGGTACCGACGCTTTCCAGGAAATCGACATGGTCGGCATTTCGCGGCCGTGCGTGAAACACAACTTCCTGGTCACCAACATCCACGAATTGACCGATACGGTGAAAAAGGCGTTCCAGATTGCCAAAAGCGGCCGGCCCGGCCCGGTGGTGGTGGACATTGCCAAAGACGTGACCCAGGCGATGGCCAAATTCAGCTACCCGCAGGAAGACATTTTCATCCGCTCTTACCAGCCGGTGACCCACGGTCACGCCGGCCAAATCAAAAAAGCGGTGCAAATGCTGGCCTCGGCCAAACGGCCGCTGATTTATTTCGGCGGCGGCGTGGTTCTGGGCAATGCCCACCGCGAGCTGATTGACTTGGTCCGCCTCACCGGCGCACCCTGCACCGGCACCCTGATGGGCCTGGGTGCCTATCCGTCCGGCGACCGCCAATACTTGGGCATGCCCGGCATGCACGGCACCTATGAGGCCAATCTGGCGATGCAAAATGCCGACGTGGTGGTGGCCGTGGGCGCCCGCTTTGACGACCGCGTGGTATCGGTGCCGTCCAAATTTGCCGAAAAACCGAAAAAAATCATCCATATCGACATTGACCCGTCCAGCATCTCCAAACGGGTAAAAGCCGATGTGCCGATTGTCGGCGACGTGAAAAACGTGCTGCACGACATGGCCGCCATCTGGCGCAAACAAAGCCTGGCATTCAACGAAATCCAGCTGGAAAAATGGTGGCAAACGCTGGAAAGCTGGCGCAGCCGCGACTGCTTGCGCATTCCCGAGAGCGAAGGCGACATCATCCTGCCACAAATGGTGGTCAAAACCCTGGCCGAAGTCACCCACAACGATGCCATCATCACCTCCGATGTCGGCCAGCACCAAATGTTCGCCGCCCAGTACTACCCCTTCCAACGCCCGCGCCAATGGCTCAATTCCGGCGGCTTGGGCACCATGGGTGTCGGTTTGCCCTATGCCATGGGCGCCTATCTGGCCGACCCGAGCAAGGATGTGTGCTGCATCACCGGCGAAGGCTCGATCCAGATGAACATTCAGGAGCTGTCCACCTGCTTCCAGTACAAACTGCCGGTGAAAATCATCTGCCTGAACAACGGCTACCTGGGCATGGTGCGCCAGTGGCAGGAGCTCTATTACAGCAACCGCGAATCGGAAACCTATTTCGACTCGCTGCCCGACTTTGTCAAACTGGCCGAAGCCTACGGCCATGTCGGCATGCGCATCCACAAGCCGGCCGATGTCGAAGGCGCCCTGCGCGAAGCACTGGCCATGAAAGACCGCCTGGTCTTCCTTGATTTCATTACCGACCAGAAACAAAACGTCTACCCGATGGTGGGCAACGGCAAGGGGCTGGATGAAATGGTCTTGCCGCCGCACATGCGCGAAACCAAGGCCGACAGCGATGTCAACGATGTCAACGACCGCGATTACGATACCAGGAGCGTGCCATGAGACACATCTTATCCATCCTGATGGAAAACGAATCCGGCGCCATGAGCCGCATTGTCGGGCTGTTTTCGGCACGCGACTACAACATCGACTCGCTCTCGGTGGCCGCCACCGAAGACCCGACCCTGTCGCGGATGACGATTGTCACCCGTGGCGATGACGATGTGCTGGAGCAGATTACCAAACAGCTCAACAAGCTGATCGAGGTGATCAAGGTGATCGATCTGAACGACAGCCGCTTTGTCGAGCGCGAACTGATGCTGGTGAAACTACGCGCCAGCGGCAAGGACCGCGACGAGATTTTGCGCCTGAACGACATTTTCCGCGGCCATGTGGTCGATGTTACCGACAAGACCTATACCGTGGAAATCACCGGCACCAGCGACAAGCTCGATGCCTTTCTGGAAACCGTGGGCAAAACCCTGATTCTGGAAACCGTGCGCACCGGCGCCGCCGGCATCGGCCGTGGCGAGCGCATGCTGCGGATTTGAACCCCGGCTGCCTGCGGAGGTGACATCCGTTTTCAGGCAGCCTTCCCCATACCCCTCACTTTTCAATGAAGGAAACAACATGCAAGTTTTTTACGATAAAGACGCCGATCTCTCTTTGATCAAGGGCAAAACCGTGGCCATCATCGGTTATGGTTCGCAAGGCCATGCGCACGCTGCCAACCTGAAAGATTCCGGTGTCAACGTGGTGATCGGCCTGCGCCAAGGCGGTTCGTGGAACAAAGCCGTGGCCGCCGGTCACGACGTGCGCTCTGTGGCCGATGCCACCAAAGCCGCCGACGTGGTGATGATTCTGCTGCCCGACGAGACTGCGCCGGCCGTTTACAATGCCGAAATTCACGCCAACCTGAAAGACGGCGCGGTACTGGCTTTTGCCCACGGTTTTAACGTGCACTACAACCAAATCGTACCGGCCAAAAATGTGGACGTCATCATGGTGGCGCCCAAAGGCCCCGGCCACACCGTACGCAGCGAATACCTCAAAGGCGGCGGTGTGCCCACCCTGATTGCGGTTTACCAAGACAACTCCGGCAAAGCGCGCGACATCGCCCTCTCTTATGCCGCAGCCAACGGCGGCACCAAAGGCGGCGTGATTGAAACCAACTTCCGCGAAGAAACCGAAACCGACTTGTTCGGCGAGCAAGCCGTCTTGTGCGGCGGCGCGGTCGAATTGGTGAAATGCGGCTTCGAAACCCTGGTGGAAGCCGGTTACGCCCCCGAAATGGCCTACTTCGAATGCCTGCACGAGCTGAAGCTGATTGTGGATCTG
>JBHAET010000158.1:0-5894 GCA_041855705.1 Neisseriaceae bacterium | reverse complement strand
CAGCGCAGCGAGCGCAGACATATCAAGTAGATAGGCAAGCGAGCGAGCAGCGCACAACGCAGAAATGCGCCGCAGATGGGGGTTTTGCAAAGGTCTCTGGAAATGTTGTTTGCAACGGCCCTGTCGGTTTGTTGCGGCCAAGCTGAAATGATGTCACCACGGCGGAAACGGCAACCGCCGCAACGCTTTCTGACGACACTCCCTGGATGAGCAGCCGGATTTAAAACCGGTATTGCAATCCCAACTGTATGGCACTGCTGCGTTGTGCGCGGGCGAATGTGGTGTCGCCATGCAGATAGACCAGCAATGCTGGCGACAACTGGCTGCTCACCCCCAATTGCAGGCGGCCATAGTGGCGGTCGGCATCGTTGTGCCATACCAGACTGCGTTGTTGTCCGTCGGCAAACGAAGTGGCGCGGATGTGTTCGACGCCGGGCCGGTTGAGCAGGTGCACATAGGCCAGCCGCCCGCTCAAGACCAAAGGCTTGCCTCCCGGGTGCCATAGGTATTGCCATTGGTAACCCAGTTCGGTGTCCAGCTGGTGATCGGTGGTGCCGGCAATCTGCAGGCCGGTGCGCGAATGGCGCTCGCCGCTGCGGTAAGCGTCGATTGATGCCCGGCTGTAATTCAGGCCCCAATAAGCGCTGTGCTGCAGATGGTCGCGGTTGATGAAGCGGTAACCCAGTTCATTGCTCAAGCTCAATACATGGGCATGGGTGTTGCCTTGTTCCTGATTGTCGATGATGACGGGAATGTTGCCGCCACCCAGGGTCACCCGTCGCTGGAGTGAGAGCCGATGCCGCGACCAGCCCAGCAGAGTGGTGTTCCACCAGGCTTGTTGCGGGCTGTTCCACAAGGCATACGCTTGCAGCCCGTAGGCATGGCTGCGGCCGATGCCGTGTTCGCCGTGGCTGCCTGTCTGACGCTCGTAACGCAAACCGCCGCCAAGCCGCCATTGCGGCTCAGGCACATATTCGCCATAAATGCCCAGTTGGCCGTCATGGTGGTCGCCGGCATCATCCACATGATGGTAGCGATGGTGCAGATCCAACCACAGGCTGCTGCTGCCGGCTTCGGCCGGGATGCGGCCAACGGCGGCGGCCCGTTGCCACAGCGGCAGTTGGGCCTGTTTGCTGCTGTCGTGCAGATAACGGTTGGCCCGGTTTTGGCTGTCGGCTGCGGTTTTCATGGATTGCAGGACATCGGCATTGCTTTGTTCCACAATCAGGCGGGTGACCAGCCGGGCAAAATCACGCATGCGCTGATCAATCCGTTCCGCACCCAGCGCCTGAGTCAGAAAGGTTTCATTATCGGTGGCCGGATCGTGCCAGGTGCTGCCGCCGGGAATATTGGGATTGTCGGTTTGGGTGTAACCGTCGTAATCCGGCCCCAAGTCCCAGTTGGTGGCCTCAAACGCCACCACGGGCATGCCTTCGGCATCAAAAGCTTCCTGATCACTGCAACAGCCAACGCCATAAGGTTTGTATGGCTGGTTATTGCTGTAATGGGGATAGGGCTTGTCGCCCTGGTTCATGTAAAGATCAATCCCCATTTCCCGCGCCAGGGCGTGGGCGTGTTCGCGCAGACCGCTGTAAGCGGCCACCGGTGTGTTGCTGGCCGTATCGAATGCGCGGTCGCCGGCATTGGCATACATTTTGTCGCCGGTGATCAGGCTGTCCAGATTGATCATGCCCAAAGCCTGTGCTTTTTCATTGGCATCCAGCTGGCTGACAAAATGGCGGGCACCCTGCAGACCGTATTCTTCGGCGCCAAAGGCAATGAAGCGGATGTTGTGCTCGGTGTCGATCTGGCTCAGGTTGCGCACGAGTTCGGTCAATACGCCGGCGCCGGAGGCATTGTCATCCAACCCCTGCAATGATGAGCGGTCAATGCGGGCAGTGGAAGGTGCGGAGTCGTAATGGGCACCGACAAACAGGGTTTTGCCGGTCTGGCCGCTGCCCGGTTTGTCAACCACCACATTGCGGCTGGTGATGGTACTGCCGGCCAGCACGCCGCGGTTGGCGGTAAAGGTGAAATCTTGCTGTACCGGCTGGCCCAGCAGACCGTTGAAGCGCATTCGTTGCTGCATGTAGTGGGCGGCATCTTGTTCTTGCGTGGTGCCGGCATAGCGGCCGGGGTGCTGGCGCACCAGTTGCAGTGCGGTTTCCTTGCCATAGCGGCCGTAATCTTCGGCCAGGACGGGGGCGGCCGCCAGCAGGCTGATGGCGCCGAGAACGGCGCGGGCGTTGGGGGACAGACCAGTTGGCATGACGGTTCTCCTTTGTGTTGTTTGGATGGATTGCCCAATTGAATCCAGCCGCATCGGCGGCCGGCATTATTTTGGATCTGGGGATGTGGTGGCCGGCCTGAGCGGGCGGTCGAGCACCCATTGGGTTTTCAGGCAGCCTGCAGGTCGGTGCCTGCTGCACCTGTTGGCCCCGGAGCGAGGCATGGTGTGAGGGCCGGTCTGCAAGGGGAAGCATAAACCGATGCTTGGTCAGCGGGCAAGCGGGGTGGTGTCCGGTTTTTGATGCAGGCCAAAGCGGCGGCCGGATGTTGCCGATTTCGCTGTAGCTTTGCCCGGATTGCGGTTACAATCGCCGCCTGTTTCCAGTTCTGCCCGTTTGCCGTGGATCCCCTGTCATACTGCCAACACAAAGCCGCTGCCAGCGGCTCCAGTTTTTTAAGCGCGTTTCGCCTGCTGCCGCGGGCCAAGCGTGACGCACTGACCGTGCTGTATGCCTATTGTCGGGAACTGGATGATGTGGTTGATGACTGCAGCGATGCATCGGTGGCGGCTGCCAGTCTGGCCTGGTGGCGGCAGGATCTGGCCAAGGTGTTCGCGGCCGGTGTGCGGCCCGAGCATCCGGTATTGCAGGCCTTGCAGCCGGTGGCGCAACAATTTGCCTTGCCCGAGGATGAATTGGCGGAGCTGATTGAGGGCATGCACATGGATTTGCGTCAGGCACGTTATGCCACGTTTGCCGAGCTGGCGGTGTATTGCCAGCGGGTGGCCGGTGTGGTAGGGCGGCTGATTGCGCGGATTTTGGGTTTCAGGCAGCCGGCGACTTTGGATTATGCCGACAAAATGGGCCTGGCCTTGCAGCTGACCAACATCATCCGCGATGTGGGCGAAGATGCGCGCATGGGGCGGATTTATCTGCCCACCGAAGAATTGCAGCGTTTCAACGTGCCGGCAGCCTGCATTCTCAACGGCAGCGGCGGTGCCGAATTCGAGCAGCTGATGGCGTTCCAGATTGCCCGGGCACGCCAGACCTATCGCGAGGCACGCTCCTTGTTGCCGGCCGATGATGCGCGGGCACAAAAGGCCGGTTTGGTGATGGCGGCGATTTATTACGCCCTGCTGCTCGAAATTGAAGCCGATGGCGGCGGGCAGGTGTTGCGTTACAAGCTGGCGCTGCCCGGGCCGCGCAAGGCGCGGATTGCGCTCAAAACCCTGTTGCTGGGGTTTCGGCCGTGAGCGGCAGTTTGCGGGTGGCGGTGATCGGCGGCGGCTGGGCCGGTTTGGCTGCCGCCGAGCATTTGATGGCCGGTGGTTGCGCGGTGACGCTGCGGGAAGCCGGCAGGGTATTGGGCGGTCGTGCGCGCGGTGTGGACAGTCGTGGCAGCGGCTTTGATTTTCTCGACAATGGCCAGCATTTGCTGGTCGGCGCCTACCATCAGTGTCTGGCCTTGCTGGCGCGTGCCGGGGTGGCCGAAGAAACCGCATTTTTGCGCTTGCCGCTGACCTGGCATTTGGCCGACGGCATTGCGTTTCAGGCAGCCCGCCTGCCGGCTCCCTGGCATCTGTTGTATGGCATTGCCCGCGGCCGGGGCATGGGCTGGCGCGACAAACTGGCACTGCTGCGCCAGATGCGCGCCTTGCAGCACTGGCACCGGCATCACCATACCGACATCAGCGTCGGCCAATGGTTGGCCGAGCAGGGGGTGTCTGCATTTTGGCGGCAGCAGTTTTGGCAGCCGCTGGTGTGGGGCAGTCTGAATACCCCGCTGGCACAGGCCAGTTGCCGGCGGTTGGCCCAGGTGCTGGCCGATGGCGCCTGGCGGCGACGGGCCGACAGCGACATGCTGATTCCGCGCCGTGATCTGGGACACAGCTGGGTGGCGCCGGTGCAGGCTTATTTGCAGCAAAACGGGGTGCGGATTGAAACCGGCCATCGGGTGCGCCGGATCGAAACGGCCAACGACGGCGTTTGGGTGGACGGTGACCGCTTTGACAAAGCGGTACTGGCGGTTGCACCTTATCATCTGGCTGCATTGCTGCCGCAAGCGGCCGATTGGCAGGCTGCGCTGTCGGCGCTGGAATACGTTGCCATCACCACCGTCTGCCTGCGTTATCCGCAAGCGGTGGTGTTGCCGCAAGCGATGACCGGTCTGGCCACCGGCACGGCGCAGTGGCTGATCAGCCGCGGTGCACTGGGGGGTGATGAGCGTGAAGTGGCGGCCGTGGTATCGTTGTCGGCACAGTACGGCCCCCTCAGTGCCGAACAGTGGCAGCAACGGGTGCATGCCGATGTGTTGCGCATCTGTCCTGGCCTGCCGCCGCCGCTGGCAGTGCGGGTGATGACCGAAAAACGGGCCACCATTGCCAGCCGGGTTGATTTGCCGGCATGGCCGTTGGCCAGCTTGTGGCGGCAGGGGCTGTATCCGGCGGGTGATTATCTGCATCCGTGCTATCCGGCCACCCTGGAGGCCGCGGTGCAAAGCGGCCGTGCGGCTGCCGAGGCCTGCATGCAGGCCGGGGTGCTGGCAAAAAAACCGGAGATGGGTGCCGTTTAAGGCACAACAGCATGGCGGGTGCCGGCAGATCATCAATAAATGGGCGAGCGAATGGAACGCAGGCTGAGCGCTGCCAATGCATCGCAATGGATATGGTGCGCAGGCTCCGGACCACAATGCGCTCCTATCGCGGCAATGCTTGCCGGCTGCCTGAAAGCCGTCGCTGGCAATCGGCAATAATCTTTTTGGAAAGCAGACTATCATGGATTTGATTCGCCAGGAGCGGGCCTTGGCCGGCAAAGTGATTGTGGTGACCGGAGCATCCCAGGGTTTGGGTGCGGCGGTGGCGCGTGCCTATGCCGCGGCCGGGGCCACAGTGGTGCTGGTGGCGCGGCATCAGAAAAAAATGGAAGCGGTGTACGACGAGATTGTGGCGGCCGGCGATCCGGAACCGTTTGCGGTGCGCTTCGACTTGTTGGCGGCCGAAGAAAAAGATTTCGACCAGCTGGCGGTGACGATCAAGGAAGCGGCCGGCGGCATTGACGGTTTGGTGCATTGTGCCAGCTATTTCTACGCCCTCTCGCCGCTGGTGTTTCAAACGGTGGCCGAGTGGATGAACCAATACCGCATCAACACCGTGGCGCCGATGGCACTGACCCGTGCCCTGTTTCCGGCATTGAAGGCCGCGCCGGATGCTTCGGTGCTGTTTGTCGGTGAAAGCCACGGTGAGACACCGCAAGCGTATTGGGGCGGTTTTGGCGCGTCCAAGGCCGCGCTCAATTATCTGGCGCAGGTGGCGGCCGAGGAATGGGCACAATATCCCAATTTGCGTGCCAATGTGCTGGTGCCCGGCGCCATTCATTCGCCGCAGCGGATGAAAACCCATCCCGGCGAGTCGCGCAGCGAGCGCAAAGAGCTGGCCGACATTTTGCCCGATTTCGTGTGGTGGATGAGTGCCGCCAGCCGCGGCCGCAGCGGTGAAATTGTTTATCTGTAAACAGCGGCAGAGCGGCCAACGGCGTCCGGTACGGGTTTACCGGACGCCGTTTGTTTTGGTGCGGTGCTGCTCCGCCGGCGGAAGATGTGCTTTGTGTGGCGGATGAAATTGAAAAATATTTATCGATTCAGTTAATTGAATTCCTGTGCGGCTGTGT
>JBHAET010000157.1:0-15886 GCA_041855705.1 Neisseriaceae bacterium | reverse complement strand
CTGCTGCACGGTGTGCAAGGCAATCAGGGCGAGGTTTTGCGCCACGGTTCCGCCGTCGGCATTATGTTCCGGCAGCGGCTCGTCCGATTGCAGATTGACCAGCACACCGCCCGGGCCGTCGGTCAGTGTCAGGGTTACTTTCGCCATCGTCACACCTTGGCAAAATCCAGATTGACCAAATCGTATTCGCCGGTTGCCTCGTTGCGGATATGGAAGCGGATGTACTCGCGGCTGGTCTGGATGTGCAGGCTGTCTTCCAGCGCCCGCATCGCCCGCTGCCACTTTTCGTCCTCAATCTTCAGGTTTTTCAGCTCCAGCACCCGGCGCACATTGATCTTGCCCTCGGCATTCACATTGAACGCCTTTTGCACAATCACCTTCAGATTGGCGTTGGCGTCTTTGGTGTAGTCGTCCAGGCATTCGTCAATCAGCGCCTTGGCCGCCTGAATGCGCTCGTCAAACTGCAACACATCCTGATTGGCAATGGTGATGCGGTACTGCCCGTCGTAGCTGGTGAGCGTGGTATTGCCTTTCACACTGCGCTTGATACCGTACTGCTCCACGCTCATGTCGATAAAGGCGTTCACATCGGCCATCGCCTCTCGCTTCAGCGCCGCCAGCTCGTCGCGCTTGGGCAGCACCTTGGCAAACAGCTCGCGCACCAAATCGTCGCGCGCCAGATCGATTTCCTTGATGTTTGCCACCGGCACCAACGCACCGCGGGCATCCTGCCGGTATTGGGTTAAATCAATATTTGTCATGCTCGTTTCCTTTCGTCGGTTCCATTTTTGCGGCCAACACGGCCATAATCCCGGCCAGCCGTTGCTTGTTGCGGGCCAGCTCCTCATCGCTCCACACCTTTTTGTGCACCAGCGCCGGCGGTGGCAGCGGTGCCGGCGGCAGACAGTCCATCAGCATTTTGGGGGTCGGCCATTTGTCGGCCCGGCCCCATAACAGAGCAAACGCCTGCTCCAGCCTCGGAACATCGCGCGCATCCTCCCACGCAACCGGCAGCGCGTTAAACGCCGCAATCCAAGCCTGAAACATCCCGTCTGCCGCATCGGCCGGCGGGTGGCCGGGCAGGCGCATCGCCAGGGTGCGCTGCAGGCCGGATATCAGTGTGTTGTTGACTTGGGGCGTCATCATCGCCGATACCTTTCTCCGGCGGCCGCACCTTGCAAGGTAGTGCTGGGCGCGGCCGGTTGCGGGTGGCCGGATACCGCTTGCCCGCCGGCGGCCGGCACGGGCAATGTGCTGGCGCTTTTGTCCGGCGTCCAAAAAGTGATGTTCTCGAGCAGGTAGCCGTGGCTGGTCAGCGGCGGCTTCAGCTTGCCCATGTCACGGGCTTCGAGGCAGCGGCTAAACGCCCAGATCCAAGCCTCGCGCGGGGCGGGGTAGGATTTTCGGTTGCGGCTGATTTCGCCGGCCCTGATCATCGGGGCGAGTTCGCCCACCAGTTTGGCCACCCGGGCAAAGGTCAAATCTTTTTCACCCGGCCGAAACAGGGTCAGGTATTTCAAACAGCCGCGCACCAGTTCGTCGGATATGCCCGACAACTCAACCAGCGCGGTGCGGGCTTCGTCGTGGGCAATCAGCACGTCCAGGCTTAGGCTGGCTCCGCAGCTCGGACATTTGACTTTCATTGTTCTGCCTTTCTGTGGTTTATTGCGGTGCCGATTTTTGCAACCAAAACCAACGATTGCCTTAACTCCAATGGAGTATCTCTAAATTTTCTTTTGTTCAACTTGCCCAGATCTGCGCGGGATACCAGCACAAGATTTTCGATGGCGTTGTTAGTAAAATCACAATCAAGATGTAATAAAAACTTACCTCTGGGCGGCGGGGAGCCGTGGTACTGCTCCCAAACAATATGTGCTTTATTCCTCCATACGTTAGGCTCTGCCACCTTCACTTTGACCCAACCTCTTGTAACCACTTCCGTCCCCACTGGCACCGAATTACGAGGTCTGTTCCCTTTTTTAAAGCTGCCACTGTTCGCCTTCATAAACCCTTTAGTGCCTGTATTGTGAGGACGGGAACCTTTCTCAAACCGTCCATCCCGACCGGTAAACCACTGATTGCGCTTGCACATACTTGCAATATTCTGCACGCTCAAATCACGGCCGAACCGGCTATTGAATGCTGCCGTAAGCTCTTTTCTCGGGAGCGTGCTATTTGCCTTGAGAAACGTTTTTTCCTCTTCGGAATAGATGATTTTTTTTGCCATAATTACCTCTCAATCATTTTCGGCTTACTAAAATCTACATATTCCGCTTTAAGTTTTTCAGCCTCTAAAGCAACCCGGGCATTGTTTACAATGCTTTCCGCCACTGAATTAATCGCCTTAGCTCGGCTAATTTCCTGCTCAAGCCGCTCTACGGAAATATCATCGTCGTTTAATCTCTCAAGCACCACAAACAAATGGTTATTTAAATCAAGTAAGCTGTTTTTCATTTACGCCGCCTCCTGCTTTCCACTGCTAAATCATTGCTGCTTAGGCATCTCAAGACCGTCTGAACCACATCAGCTTCGGTTTCGTCTTTATCCGCTGATACCATCAGCAGGATAAAATGCCCGTGGATGCTGTTCAGCTCGCAGTAGAGAAAGCCGCCGCCAAATCGGTGCCCAGTTCTCCGGCAATGGCATGTGAAACAACGGTGCACTGTCACAGCGATGGCACAAACCCGGTGCACTAATATTGAATTCCAGTTGACTCATCTCATTCCCCTGTTTTATTCAGCCGGCTCCAGCACCACGCCGTCCATCCGTCCAACATCGTCCATCGCACCGTATGCCGCTTGCCAGTCGGCATCGGCCTGCTGCTGTTCAGTGACACGCTCCGGCCGGGTCGTGTCCAGCTGTGGGATCAAACCCAGACCAATGCACACCAGCACCGCCAGCGCCAGCCGCAGGCATACCGCCCGCAGCCACACTCGGCCGAAATGGGCTTCTGCCACCGATACCGGATAACCCCATTGATTGCGCTGCTCCATCTCACACCCCCCGCACCATATCGCCGTCCACCGGCAGGCCCAGTTCGGCCGCCTGATTCATGGCCGCGCTCACCAGATTGTTGACCGCCAAGGGATACAGCAGGCTGTGTTCTTCCGTACCGCCCTTGCTGCGGCCGCGCACCGTCAGACGTTCGGCCACCGCATCCACCGCGCTCTCGTCCATGATTTGGGCGATGTCCGCACCGGCGCGGGCAAACTTGTGTTTCAGGTAGCCCGCCAGCTTGCCGTCGGTCAGCGGCAGCAGGGTCACCAGCTCGCAACGCTGCACCACCTCGCGCACATGCGGGTTGTTTTCGGAGAGCTTCTGCGCCAGCTCAGTCTGGCCGATCAGCACAATCCCCAGCAGCCGCTCAAAGCCGTTCTTGAGTTCAAAAAAGCGCTTCAGATGTTTCAGCGTCGGCACCGGCAGGCTGTGCGCCTCTTCGATAATCAGCACATGGCGGTTGCCTGCTTTGGCCGATTCCTGCAGGGCACGGTGGATTTGGCGGAAACGCGCCTCGGCATCGCGGTAGGGTTTCGCACCTAGTGCCACCGCTTCCAAGATGGCGGCGGCGATATGGGCGGCCTTCAGGGTTTTACCCTTGATGTCGTTGTCCTCCATCGCCAGCACATAAGGCTCAATCGTCACAATCTGCTTGCCCTCTCGGTTGATGCGGTCTTGCAGGTCTTCGCGCAGGGTGGATTTGCCCGCGCCGCTCTCACCGACCACCGCCACAAAACCACCGTGGGCTGCGGTCTGATACATGGCCTCGCGCACATAGCGTGCATCCGGCGTCATATACACATCCTCGGCAGAGCGGATTTCGTCCGAAAAGGGGTCGCGGCTCAGGCCGAAATGGCGGCGTGCGGCTTGTGTTAAGGTTGCTTTTCGTAATAACATCTCTTTGTCCTCGCTTTCTTGGGTGTGGGCAGGTGCGGCTTCCGGCTCGTTTCTCAGGCTCGCCGGGATACCCGCACCATTCGTTGCAAAAAACTGCTTCAACTTCTCACGCAGCTGGTCTGCGTCTTTTTTCGGCCATTGCCCGTGGTTGACCACCGCCACCAGCATCGGCTTGGAGCAGCCGATTTCTGCGGCAGCGGCGGCGTAGGATTTGCCGGTTTGTTTAAATGCTTCTTTCATCATTCCCCCACCGTGTACCACTCCGTAGGCGTTCTATTGCTTGTAAAGCATCTTGGGCGGCTGATGTCCATTCTGGGTGCTCGTAAACCGTCTCCAAAAAGTTGTGCATCACATCCAAATGGTTGTCCCACACCACCAGTAGCGAGATCAGTTCCGATTTGGCCGGGCTGTACTCTGGTGCGACGGTGTTTACCAATTCCAACAAATCGTGCAGTTCGCTCATCTCAAGCTCCTTTCACCAGTTTCAGGCTGCCTGAAGTTTTCAGGCGGTCAAACACTTCATCAATCCGGCTCTCCGGCACCCCGTCGGGGTACAGCCGCTGCAGGGTTTGTACCGCATCGGCCCAGTTGCCGCCCGCCGCTTCGATGCGCGGTTTGAGCAGCTTGGCCAGCTCTACCTTGTTCAGCACCTGCTCGGCCACTTCCATGCGGTTGTAGTCCATCTGCATGCCGGCCCGCTCAATATAGAGTGTGTTGCGCGCGGCGAGCGTGTCTTCCTGATGCTTGTAGGGGTCGATGCGACCGCCGAACGGTACCGCTTTCGCCTTGCGCTTGGCCTCGGCTTCGGCCAGTGTGGCCGCATCCATCGCCAGTTTTTCCTGTTCTTTTCTGGCCTGCTGTGCCGGCGTATCGGCGGCGGGTTTGTATTCCGCCCCCATCAGCGCCGCGCCTTCGCGGAAGCCGAAACCGTCAAACTCGATGGCCGTTACCGCCTGCCAGATTTCGTTGCCTTGCGCATCCCATGTGGCAATGCGTGCGCCGGTTTCGTCCCAAGGGTTTTTCGCCACCAAGAGCTTCTGGCCAACCATCACGCCCGGGATGTCTTTCACACTGTAATGGCGGCCGGAAAAGCGGATTTCCTTATCGGGCGACACCTTCGCTTCTTTCGGTGCGCTGATGGCCAGTTCCCTGCAATATTCCGCCGGCGGCGGCAGAATCAGCTGTTCCGCCTTGATTTTGTTCCACGCCTGATAGCGTGTCATGCCGTGGCGGCTGTGGGTTTTGGTGCCGTTGTAATAGCGCATCCAGCGTTCGGCCAAACCGTTCAACTCGTCGATGCTGTCCACCTCCACCAGTTTCAGGCTGGATTCAAACGCCGTCTCCACCATATCGTTGGCCTTTTCCACCTGCCCCTTGGCGCGCGGATTGCCCGGCTTGTTAATTTGCACATGCACGCCCAGCGCCTTGCACAGGTTTTTAAACGCCGCCGAGGTATTGGCGCTGCACGGGTCGAGCATCACGTTTTGCGGCACGCCCCGAATCGGGTCTTTGGTCACATCGGCCTTGGCCTGCATCATGTAGATAAAAAAGTCGCACAAATTGGCGCTGGTCTCGCCGCCGAAGTAGTAGCGCACGCAAATGGTGCCGCTGGTATGGTCGGTGCCGGTATAACGCCACACCCGGTCCAGCTCGATTTTCTTCAGGTTGCCCGGCTTGTTTTTGTAAAACTCCTCATAGCCCGCCACCCGCAAGCCCGTATCCTTGCCGTTGCGTGGCAGGTAGTAAAGCACGCACAAGCTCGGGTCGATCTGCCACCATTGGTTGGGGTGTTCCGATTTCATGCGGCTTACCGGTTCCGGCTGCAATAGCTGGTCGGGGTGCAGCTTGTATTCGCGCAGCGCCCGCACAATGGTGCTGTCGGAGAGCTTGGTCACTTCGCCGGTTTCTTCGTCCACCCGGCAGGCTTCGATTTCGCCGTTGGCGCGCAGCATCTCCACCGCCGCCGATACCGTGGTCAGCCGCTTGCCGTTTTTACGCATGGTTTCCATCACCAGCGTGCTGATCATCTGTGCTTCCTCCCGGCTCAGGGCAGACTTGCCCGCATCGGCGCGCCGCTTGCGGCTCGGCTTCAGCACCACCGCTTCCAATTTGCGGTGCAGGGTGGCCAGGCTGATGCCCAAGGCCTGCGCCTGCTCTTTCAGGTAGCCTGTCTTGCTACCGTGCCCGCGCTGTTCGGCTTCGCGGGCGATTTCGGCCAAACGCTCCGTCATTGCCGCATTCATGTTTTAGTCCCCGCTGCCTTCGTTGCCAGCCAGCACGTCTTTCATCCACTCCGGCACCGCATCGGTGGGCGCTTCTTCCGGCAGGGCAAAGCGCTCGCGCAAGGTTTCGCAATCGCGGATCAGCTGGTTGATGCAGGCCACCATTTGCGGGCGGTGGTCGAAACCGTGCGCCTCGCCGTGCGCCGTCATCTGCTCGAACAAATCGGCAAAGCGGCTGATGTCCGAGCGGGCGGCCACTTCCATACTGGACAAGCGCATGGTTAGCTCGCTGCCCACATCGGCCGGTTTCGGCTCTTTGGCACCGCTCTGCTTCTTGGCCAGCTTCTCGGCGTATTCGTCAATCTTCTTGCTTTTGTCGGCAATCACCTTGTCTTTGGCCGCTGCCGTTTCGCGGCTTTCGCGCAGGGCAAGGCGCAGTTCTTTCACCGTCATGCGGTCTACATCGTCTAGTGTGATGCCGTTTACTGAACCGCCATCCGCCAGTTCCTGCAAATCCTCGTCATCCTCTGCCATCAATTCAAACAGTTTGGATTTGCCAAGTGCAACCAGCTTTGGCTGGGCTTTCAGCAGCTGCGGCGAACAGAACTTCACGGTTGCCTGAATCATCTTGCGGGCAGATTGAGGGGCAATGTTGAATTCTTTCTGCACCATTTCCTGAAATTTGCCGTGCGGCATATGCTCTTTCAGCACCACCAGCACCCGGCCAAACTCGAAAAACGCTTCTTGCGCCTCCCTGAATTTCAGCCTGCCGCGCTCGATAAAAATTTTCTCGTCGAAAACCTCACCGTTTGCCCACATCTGCATGATTTCGCTGCTGTGCAACATCATGGCCTGCTCGCGCTTCGGCGGCTCGGCATCCAAAAATTCCACTTCGCTGGTCATTTTTTATCCTTTCCAAAACGCTCGACGTCGAGCGTTTTCAACTCTCAAAACTGGCTACCGACTTCCATCCGATAACTGATTTCCTTCAGCCGCTCTTGCAATTGTTCCTGCTGTCGCCGGAACCGCTCGGCAATTTGTAGGGTCTTGATGCTGTAGGCAAAGTGCCCGTTTTCCAGCCTGATCACCAAGCCTTCGGCAATCAGATCCTCCAAGTCCCGGCTCACCTGTGTGGGCGTTAACCCCAGACTTTCGGCAATCTCCTTATTGCTGATGCCGACAATCGGATGGGCTTTTAGCGCTTTGAAAACCTTTAAAATTCTCGTTCCTTTGCCGCTTGCCATTTACGCCACCTTTTTTTTCAAACCCAGCTCCACCGCAATACGGTGCGCCTTGCCGCGATTGGCCTTCACATTGCCGTTCAGGATGCGAGATACATAGGTATGGTCATAGCCACGCGCATCGCACCAACTTCGTAGGGTTTCTCCTCGGTCTCGAAACCCCTGTTTCACTTTCTCTGCTGTACTCACGGATATCTCCTGTACTTCGTGCTAGAATTAAATTGTTTAAACCTTTAAACAACATTGGTTAAATGTTGATACAATTTTATCCAAATATATTTGGATAAGCAATACTTAAATCCAATTATTTTGTGAGATTGTCATGTTTGGGCAGCGACTAAAGGAAGAACGCCTTAAAAATCAATTAAGTCAGGAAGATTTGGCAGACAAGCTGGATGTCAAAAAGAATACGGTTTGGAACTGGGAGAATGAAAAATCCTATCCGAACGCACTTCAGATTATGGATTTTTTGGATTTCGGTTTTGATGTCCAATATATTTTGACTGGAAAGAGGCAGGTCTCAGATAACTTGAATGATGAGGAATTTGCCTTAATTCCATTTTTTGACGTTGAGGTATCCGCGGGCTTCGGTACCATGGGCGACGGCGTAACCGAACCGGCTACCCATTTGGCTTTCCGCCGCGACTGGTTGCGGGCACAAGGGTTGAATGAAAAGTACCTTAGTTGTGTGGTGGCGCGTGGCGACAGCATGGAGCCGACCATCGGCAATCGTGACACCTTGTTGGTAGACACCTCCCGCGCCATCCCGCGCGATGGCCATATCTATGTTATTCGCAGCAGCGACACCCTGTGGGTCAAGCGTGTGCAAAAACAGATCGACGGCACCTTGCTGCTGCTGTCCGACAACGAAGCCTATCCGCCAATGCCGCTGCACCTCGACCAACACCCCGACATCCAAATCATCGGCCAGGTAATGAACGTGTCGCGGGATTTGAGTTGAAATATAGAGGGGAAGAGCTTGTGGATTTTGTTGAACTGGCCAGGCAGGCATGGGCGGCCAAAGATTATGATGCCGCGCGGATGTATTATCAAAAAGCATCCTATGGCATTCACGGTACCGAGCAAGCCAATAAAGATGCGTTCGCGCAAGAGGTGGCAGAATTTGCCGGTGAAGATCCCTTATATCAGCAAGGCCTTTCCTTAATCACACAATATATCGCGCAACAAGGGAAACCGGTTTTGCAAAGCGATATGACTGCTTACGTTAAACAACACTGGGGGGATGCTCAAACCGAACTGCTGCGTTATGTACTCTACTATGCGGCTATCCGTCATGAGATATACCGGCAAAAGCAAGGGCGCAGCTACCTACTGGCTCTATCAGAAAAGGATTTGTCAGCGGCACTACTGCCGGAAAACATAAAACCGAAAGCGAAAAAGACACGTCATTTAAAATTATTTGAGCCTAATAGTGCTTACCAATTACCGTCTGACTCCACAATCATCTACAGTAGCGATTTGGCCGAACTACACCGGGAAGCAACCCGATACAAAGGAGAAGGAAATTGGACAGGAGCTTTGGCTTGCCTGTTTACGGCAAAAGAACTGACCCACAATCAAATTGAAGACTTTCCCAGAAGATTGCGCCTCCCTCTATTTTTACAGCAGGCCGGTCATTTCTCTGCCGCCAAGTATGAATTGGCGTACCTGTTGGAAAATATAGACCGCTTTGTCGAATTAGAGATTAAGGGGCGGCGGCATATCCGCCTATCCAAAACTTTCGTTAAAAATCATCACTTGGAGCGGCTGTTTGACAAGGCTAGACTGATTTTCCAGCGGGAAAAACAAAACGATTTGGCCGAGGCATGCCGAACACTTTCCCAAGAATATCAGCAGAAACGCATTGCAGCATCAGAAGCTTTATTGGCAGCAGAACAGAAGAAGCGCGAGAACCGTCGTGAGTACTCATCCCCTGTATCGACAGTAACGTTGGATGTGAGCCAGATACAAGACCGACGTGAAAATACATCGCAATACAACGAAAGCCTTCAGTTAGCCCAGCATCATGTTACCAATCCACAAAAAAATACAGGCTGCCTGAAAGTTATCATAGGTGTTCTGGTTGTTATTTTTATTGCAGGATTATTATTTTAGGAGGGAATCCAATGAAAACCACCTACATCGTCCAACCCTTCGACGAACACAAAATCAAAGGCCAACCTGTCCTCAAACCGGTTCCCCCCATGCAGTTCAACAACGAAGCCGATGCCCTGCGTCGTGCCGAAAGACTGTCTGAAAAACACGCCGGCGTGGTGGCCGTGGCGCAGGAGTACGATGAGGAAAGCGGCGAAATGGGCAAAACCACGGTGCTGCTGCAAAGCGGCCAAGTGCCGGAAACATTATTTGACAATTAAATTGACAGGAGGAAAAACAAAATGGCAGAGCTTGCCGCCTTACTTACATGGACTTTTACCGATGAGTGTCCCATCCCCAATGATGTGGCTGACTTGCTTACGGAAGGAGAAACACCGGTAGCTGCGTATAAAACCATACGGGATAGTGCAATCTTTACCAATAAACGCCTGATTGTGCGTGATGCCCAAGGCCTGCGCGGTAAAAAAATCGAGATTTATTCATTGCCCTATGCCAATATCAATATGTGGTCCAGTGAAAATGCGGCCGGTTTTCTGGATTTTACGGCCGAGTTGGAATTGTGGACACGCGCAGGTTACATCAAAGTAAATCTCTTGAAGGGTATTGATGTGCGCAAACTGGACAAATTGATTGCCCAATGTGTTTTGGGTACTTAATGCTATTTTTCTTAAACCCCTTTAAAAGACTCCAGATACCCCCTTCAAGCACAATCCCCATAACGCAAGGTTATGGGGATTTTTTAACGGCCGTTAAAAGCCTTGGGCGGCGGCCTTCGGCAAAATCCCCCTAACGAAATCCAATCAACAGGGGATTAATCCATGTACATCACGCTTACCGCCGGCCACAGCCAGACCGACCCCGGTGCCGTCAACGGCAGCGATCGCGAAGCCGACATCGCACAGGATATGCGCAATATCGTGGCCCATATCCTGCGCCATGATTATGGCCTTGAGGTCAAAACCGATGGCGAGGGCAAAGGCAATCTGCCGCTGCGCGAGGCGGTCAAGCTGATCAAGGGCAGCCGACTGGCCATTGAATTCCACTGCAACGCCGCCGCCAACAAAACCGCCACCGGCATCGAGGCATTGGCGCTGCCCAAACACAAAGCCGTTTGCCAGCGCCTGTGTCAGGCTGTGGCCGATTCCACCGGCTGGAAGCTGCGCGGCGATAAGGGTTACAAACCCGACAGTTCCGGCCAGCACAGCCGACTGGCCTATGCCCAGCATGGCGGCATTATTTTCGAGCCTTTCTTTATTTCTAACGATGCCGATCTGATCCAGTGGAAACAAACCCATTGGTCAATCTGCCGGGCCATCGCCCACGCCATCGCCGCCGAAGTCGGCAAGGCATAAACCGTTTACGGCTGCCCATACCACCGAATGCCTGAGTGTCAGCGCGCCCGAGCATCAGAGCAACGGCTGAAAGCCCGAGCGCCGGAATACCCGAGCATCGGTATGGGCAGCCACCCTTTTCAGGAGCAACCATGAAAAAAACCCTTGTCGCATTGGCCTTATCGTTGGCCGGCACGCATCAGCCTGCGCCGCCGAGCATAGAGGCCGCCGCATTATCCGGCCCCAGCCGCCAAGCTTGGAGTTTCTCTCGGCGACAAAGCGGTGTGGCCAAAGCCCGCCGTACAGCCAAACAGCGTCGGAGAAGCAAATGAAGCGCCTGCTGCAATGGCTCTCCGGTCTGATTAACAACCCCGCAACCGGCCATATCAGCCACACCAAGTTGTGGGCCAACGTGGCCGCCTGTGCGATGACGGTGAAGTTTGTACTGGTGGCCGAACCGCCCGAATGGCTGTGGTGGGCCTACGGCGCAATGGTTGGCGGCTATGCCTTAATCAAGCGCGGTATCGCTACCGTGCCGCAAATCGCCCAAATCCAGAAAGGAAGCAACGATGCCCATCCATCCGCTGAGTAAATACCGTGTGCTGGCCGAATGGGCGGTGGGCATCGGCATTGTGCTGGCACTGGGTGCTGTGGTGTACGGAGCAGGCTACCGCAGCGCCGCCACTAAATACCGTGCTGAAAAAGCTCAGCTGGTGGCGGATTACCAAACCGCCGCCCTGCAGGCCGAACAGGCTTACAGCGCCAAGCTGGCCGAAGCGGCGGCCGAAAAGCAACGCTGGTTTGACCATGCCCAAGCCCAATCCATCCAACTGGCCGATGCCGCGCGCCAACTGGCTGCCCGGCAAGGCTACCTGAAACAGGAGATTCCCCATGCGATTAAACGTGATGCAGCAAGCGGTGATGCTTGCCGTCCCGGTCTTGGCCCTGACGGCCTGCGGCTCTACCGCCAAGCCCTCGGCTACCCCGATTAAGGTGGTGGAACGGGCGGTATTGCCGCCGGTGTCTGCCGAGTTACTGGTCGAGCATGACAAGCCCGCCGCACCGCATTCAGGTAGCCCGAAAGACCTGTTGGAGCACGCCGCTGACTACGGCGCCTGGTGCGGCCGGCGGGATTTGCAGGTGCGGGGTTGGCAGGTGTGGTACCGGCGGGAGGTGAAACCATGACCGACATCATCGACCAGGCATCCGAAAACGAAGCCGCTTTTTTGGCCGAAGCCCTGTATCAAGCCCGGCTGCCTGAAAACAATGGGGTGAGCCACACCGAGTGCGAAGACTGCGGCGAGCCGATTCCCGAAACGCGCCGCCAAGCCGTCCCCGGCTGCACCCGCTGCATTCTGTGTCAAACCTATTTGGAAGAAGGATTCCCCGGCTAATGGACAGCAAAACCTTTATCGCCATTGAGTTTTGGCAGATTGTCAGCTTCCTGCTCGGCTTTTTGGGCGTGTGCTGGATGTTCGGCAAGATGCTGTTGGCTCAATATCAAAGCCGCATTGCCGAGTTGCAAACCAAATCGGAACACCTCGAAAAAAGCATCAACAACCTTCACGCCACCCTGCCGCTGAATTATGTGCTGCGCGAAGACTACATCCGCGGCCAGGCGGTGCTGGAAGCCAAGATGGACGCCACCTTTAAAACCGTCAACGACCTCTACAAACTGGAGCGCAACAAATCATGATGCAAAAAGCCCGCACCGAAGGCATCCGCTGGCAAATGATCAGCATCCTTAACAAAGCCCGCCCGCACACCACTTCCGAGCAGTTTTTGATTGACGTGCTGCGCCAGCTCTATCCGGACATCACCGGCATTGAGCTACGCCGCGAGCTCGACTATCTGGCCGACCGCAAACTGGTGGACATCGTCAAACAGCCCATCGGCCTGTGGTTTGCCGACCTGACCCGCCTGGGCGTGGACATTGCCGAGTACACCATCGACTGCCAACCCGGCATCGCACGGCCTGAAAAGTATTGGGAGAGCTGATATGGCCAAACGGGGCATTATCGCCACCTTGCCGGAAGACGTGCGCCGCGCCTTCGAGCTCAAGCTGGCGGAAAACGGCTTCGGCAATTACACCGAGCTCACCGAGTGGCTGAACGAGCAAGGCTACGAAATCAGCCGCGCCGCCGTGCATCGCTACGGCCAAAAAGTGCAGCGGCGCTTTGAGTCCATCAAAGCCAGTACCGAAGCCGCACGCCTGATTGCCGAGGGTGCATCCGATGAAGGCGATACCCGCTCTGAAGCGCTGATGGCGATGCTGCAAACCGAGCTGTTCGATGCGCTGGTGGCGATTGGTGATATTCCCGACAGCGAACTCAATGCAGTCGACCGATTCGGCATGATGAGTGAGGCTGCCAAAAAAATTGCCACGCTCACCTCGGCCAGCACCCGTCTGAAACAGTTTCAGGCAGCCTTGAAAGACAAGATGGCGCGCAAGTTTGCCGAACTGGAAGCCGAATCGGCCAAACAGGACAGCGGTTTGGATCCGGAAACGCTCAAGCGCATCCGGCAGGAAGTGTACGGAGTCTTCTCATGAAGCGGCCGGCACTTACCCTGTATGCCTATCAGAAGCGCTGGCTGGCCGATGCCAGCCGCTTCAAGGTCGGTATGTTTGCCCGTCAGACGGGTAAAACCTTTACCACCACCTTGGAAATCGTGCTGGATTGTTTGGATGCCGAGGCGCAGGGCAAACGTACGCGCTGGGTAATTTTGTCGCGCGGCGAGCGGCAGGCGAAAGAAGCGATGAACGAAGGCGTGAAACGCCATCTGGAAGCAGCCGGCATGGCTTGCGAAGTGATGCAGGTGCCGTTCGACGCCACCACCAATGCGCTGGAAGTGGTGCTGCCCGGCGGCAGCAAAATCACCGCTTTGCCCGCCAACCCGGATACCGCCCGCGGCTTCTCGGCCAATGTGTTCCTGGATGAGTTCGCCTTTCACAAGGACAGCCGCGAAATCTGGAAAGCGCTGTTTCCGGTGATTTCCGCCGGCTGGAAACTGCGGGTGGTGTCCACGCCGAACGGCAAGGGCAACAAGTTTTACGAGCTGGTCACCGATGCGGCCAATACCGAATGGAGCCGCCACATTGTCGATATTTATCAGGCGGTGGCCGATGGTCTGCCGCGTGATGTCGAGCAGCTGAAAAAAGGTCTGAACGACCCGGATGCCTGGGCGCAGGAATTTGAGTTGCAATGGCTGGACGAAGCCAGTGCCTGGCTGTCTTACGACCTGATCCACGGTGTTGAAAACGAGTTGGCCGGGCTGCCTGAACACTACGGCGGCAATCCCTGTTATGTCGGCGTCGACATCGGCATCCGCAACGATTTGTTCGTGGTATGGGTATTGGAACAGGTGGGCGATGTGCTGTGGACACGCGAACTGATCACCCGCCGCTGTGCCAGCTTTGCCGAGCAAGATGCCTTGCTGGATGAAGTATTCGACCGCTACCGCGTATTGCGCTGCTGTATGGACAAAACCGGCATGGGTGAAAAGCCGGTAGAAGACGCCCAGCGCCGCCACGGCGAAAGCCGGGTCGAAGGCGTGCTGTTCACCACCGCCAGCAAACTGGCCTTGGCCACCATTGGCAAAGAAGCGTTTGAAGACAAAACCATCCGTATTCCGGTCAGCCAAGACCTGCGGGCGGATTTGCACAAGCTGCAAAAAACCACCAGTGCCACCGGTGCGCCACGCTTTGTGGCGGAATCCGATGCCAACGGCCACGCCGACCGCACCTGGGCTTGCTTTCTGGCACTCAACGCCGCCCACGGCGATACCGGCCCCGTGCGGGTGGCCAGCCGGCCGGTACGACGCGGCAGCCGGATAACGAGAGGATATTAAGATGGGATTTGAACGCAAAGTAACCCTTGAAGACTTCATCATGCCCGAGTTTCGGGGCAAGAACCCTGACGATTACGAATTTCGCGGTGACGGCAAAATTGTCCGCAAAGACCGTTGGGAGAACGGCATCCATCACATTCACACGATATTGATGAACGCCGGGTTGATGCCGGATGCACCAGAATTTGAAATTGATGACGTGATTGAGGCTGTGCGCTCATTATTGGACAACCGGCCAAATGATACGGAGCAGTAACATGCCCAAACCCCACTTCAAACTCAAAACCGGCAACGGAGCCGTCACCTTCAAGCCGGATGACCTCGCCGCCCATATCGCCGTTTCCCGCCGCCTCGGCATGGGTGGCTTTGGCGGCTGGCTGCCCAATCCCGATCCCATCCTGCGTAAAACCGGCAAACGCATCGCGGTGTACCGTGAGTTGCTGCGCGACCCGGTGGTGGGCGGTCATGTACGCCGCCGCAAAGCCTCGGTTGCCCGTTTGGATTGGCGGCTGGATGGGGACAATGTGGCCGACAAAGTCCGCGCCACCATCGACAGCCTGTTGGTCGGCTTCGATACCTACGCTCTGATCAAAGACATGCTCAACGCCACCCTGTTCGGCTACCAGCCGCTGGAAATCCTATGGGGTAAACAAGGCGGACTCTGGCTACCTGAAAAGGTGTTGGCCAAGCCGCAGGAATGGTTCGGTTTTGATGAGCAAGGCCGCCTGTATTTTATTGACGATGGTATCGGCAGCGAGCCGCTACCGGACTACAAATTTCTCTGTCCCACCCAAGAAGCCAGCTACGACAACCCTTACGGCATGGGCGATTTAAGCCTCGTCTTTTGGCCGACCACCTTCAAACGCGGCGGGCTGAAATTTTGGGCGGAGTTCACCGAGAAATATGGCGGCAGCTGGGCGATTGCCAAAGAGCCGCGCAGCAACACTCCGGCCGATACCGAAAAGCTGCTGGATGCGTTGGAAATGCTGCTCTCCAATGCCGTGGCCAGCATTCCCAACGATTCCAGCGTCGAGATTATGGAGCCGACCGGGCGTGCCAGCTCGGTGGATGCCTTCGACAAGCTCATCCGCTATTGCCGCTCCGAAATCGCCATCGCATTATTGGGGCAGGATCAAACCACCGAAAAAGACACCAATCACGCCAGCGCCACCGCCGGCCTGGAAGTGACCGATGACATCCGCGACAGCGACAGCCGTTTGGTGGAAAGCGCGTT
>JBHAET010000156.1:0-4591 GCA_041855705.1 Neisseriaceae bacterium | reverse complement strand
TCCGACAGCATCGCGTGCAACTTGGCGTTTTGCTCGTCAGAGCGCGTAATCGGGCGCACCTCCACCACAACCCGGTCCATGCCATCCAGCAACGTACCAGACGCCTCCCACGCGGCTTGCATCGCCTGCCGCCGGGTTTCCCGGCCAAATTTCCGGACAAACTTTTCAGCCATGTTCCAGCTCCTTTGTCTTGCGGCGGTATACAGCCGCCAATTCCCGCAGTTCGTCTTTCCCGTAGTGGCGCGGCGTGTTGTCCGATTCGATGCGCTCCACTTCAGACAGCCCGATGCGTGCAATCAGGCCTTGGCGGTACATCACCACATTGCCGGACAGATGACAGTTGCAGTGCTTGCATTGGCCGTGCACGTTTTGTTCGTCAAACCGCAGATTGGGCGCGGCCCCAACGCTGCGGTAATGCCCGGCATCAAAACTGTTCGGCTGCCCGTCATGCGGCTTGCCACAGCTGATGCAGGGCTTCCCCGTATCGCGCAGGCGGATGTACCGGTTAAACGCCGCCTGGCGTATTCAGCTCCACACGCCGGGGAGCACACCACCTGCAAAGGCCGCTGCTTCTCAAACTCCGTGCCGCAGACTTTGCATTTACGCTTGGCCATACGTTTTCTCCAAAAATTTCACCCTCTTGGCCACATCTTCCGGCGGCAGGGCGTCAAACTTTCCGTTTTCACATGGCATCCGGCCGGAAATTCCCCGCCAAGACGGCTCATATTCACAGGCGGCAAACCCGTTTTTCGTCAGCCAGCCCAACACCCGCTTGCCATCCTTGCCGATTTCACTAAATTGCCAGTGGCGGCAGTGCAGGCAGCAATCAGCCACGGGCAGACTCCCAGTTGAACATCAGAATTTCGCCACCGTCTTCTTTCACCCGGTCGGCAATCCGCTCACCCACCGCTGCCTTGAAACCAGCTGCGTCCAGATTGGAAATCAGAATCGTGGGCTTCATGTTCTGATAGCGCTCGTTGAACACATCGAACAGCGCACGGCTTTCAGCCTCCGTGCCGCTTTGAACCCCCACTTCATCGATGATCAGCAAGTCGTAGCAGCCGAAGGCCTCGATAACCTCGCTCTCGGTGTGCTCGCTGTCGTAGCTCTTCGCCTCACGCACGATGCGGTTAATTTCCGCCACGCTGGCAAAGCGCGCCTGCCCGCCGCAGTTGTGGATGACATGACGGCCAATCGCGCAGGCCAGATGTGTCTTGCCTGTTCCCGCATTGCCCAGTAGCGCCAAACAGCGGCCAGAGTGGCCTTCGGTAAACTCTTGGGCATAGGCTTTGATGCGCTCCACGATGTAGCGCTGGCCGTCGTTCTCCACCCGGTAGCCGGCAACGGTTTTGTCCCGGAAGCGCTTCGGGATTCGCGAATCGCCAATGCGCTGCTCAATGCGTTTGCGCAGCCATGCATGACGTTCTTCCTCGCGTTTGGCTGCCTCCTGCTGTTGGCACTCGGCTTCCGCTTCTTTGGCGCACTCCGGGCAGCCTCGGGTAAAGCGCTTGAATACCTGCTCTTCGTACTCGATCCCGTGCTTTTCGCAGGTCTTGACCGACACCGAAACCGGGGTTACCAAATCGCTCAAAAAATCACTTGCCGACTGCATCACAAAACATCCTTCGCCAAAAATGCCCCGCCCTGCGTGTGCTGCGGGATTTGGTTAATCCGGTTTGGCCGTGGCTGACCTGAAGCCGCACGGGCAGGTTCCGCATCGCGTTGCAACCATTCCGCCCGGAAACCACGCCATCCGCGTTCACAGCACAGCGTCAGCGCCTGCACCAGAGACAAACCGGCCTTGTTCGCTTCCCGCTCAATGCCCACCAGGGCAGTTTCGGTCAGCGGGGCCTTGTGCAACGTGCGCAGCGCCATGTAATCCCGTGCCAGCACCCCATCAACCCCACGGTCTGCCAGCAGGTGGAAGGCTTCCAGCTCCAGCGCAGCAGGAGACGGCTTCCGCTTTTTGGGTTTGGCAGGCTGCTCGAGTTGTGCCGCAATGGCATCGTCTGCAGGTGCGTGCTCAGGTGCATGCGCTTGATCGCGTGCGCCTGTATATTTGGGTTTTGTATTAGTGGGTTTAATATTGGGTTTTGTAGTACCCCCATTTTCGGGGTGGGTACCTACCCCGTTTTTCGGGGTGACCCCCCCACCATTTTCGGGGTGACCCCTATTTTCGGGGTGACCCCTATTTTCGGGGTGACCCCTATTTTCGGGGTGACCCCTATTTTCGGGGTGGGTACCTACCCCGTTTTTCGGGGTGGGTTTAACCGTTTCAGACAGGGGGTTAACCCCCTTTAAACGGTAGCCGCTGATACTGCCAAAACGCTCAACACGTTCGATCAAACCGGCCTGCTCCAGCTCGTTCAAGGCATGGCTTACCGTGTCCCGTTTTTTGATTCCGCAGGCGTCCTGGAACTGGGAAATAGCGATATAGTCCATTTCCTTGTTCCATCCTGTCGTCTGCCGCACAATCTTCAGGTAGCACTTGATGGCTGAACCGCTCAAATCCGCCATCATCTCGTCCACAAAGGCATTGGGCACCTGAAACGCATTTGGTATGTATTTCATTTCCTGCCTCCCACCGCAGCCGTCATCTTCCGGCTGCAAAACTCGGCCAGCGCCAGAGCGCAGCCGAAAGCCCACGTCCAAAAACGTTCACGCATGGTTATTCCTTTCGGCGGGCATCCCACCCGCCCGACGGTTAAAACGTCCGCTAACGCCGTGGTATGATTGAATTTCCACAAACAAACACCCACGGAGGGCAGCGCTATGCGCCACATCATCATTTGCTACGACTTAAAAACACCGGGCAAAAACTACGATTCGCTGATCAACATGATTCAAACCATAGGACACGGCACCTGGGCACATCTTCAAGATTCAGTCTGGTATATAAAAACAGCACTAACAGCGACAGAAATCGTCAAAAGGCTAAGACTCTGCATTGATGCCAACGATGACCTGTTTGCCGTAGAAATCACCTCGTTTGATGCAGTCAATCTGCACCCGAAATATGTGCATCACCTGCAACGGATGGGAATCGTCTAGCCCACTCCGAAGCAGTCAAACCATCCGTAGCCGTCAGGCGGCCGGTTTCCACCAACTCAAACGCCTCCAACAACTCCGCAGCCCGCTGCGGCAAAGGCGTTTGATGGCAATAGCAGGCCGCCTTCAACAGCGCCTTCTGAATCCGCTTGCGGTCTTTGTTGCTCAAGCCGTTTCGTTTCGTCTTCTTCATCTTCATTCCTTTCAGGTAGCCTGATCGGCGTCCAAAATCGCCTGATAGTGTTCAATCATCTTCTCGGCCATAAACTGCTTTTCTGCCTTCGATACCGTCTCGGCATCCACCGGCACCAGCTTCAAACCCATGGCCGCCAGCGCCAAGCAGTATTGCTCCAGCTTGTCGTCCTTCAGGCGGCAGGCCTGTGTTTCCGAAATGCCCGACACCTCGCAGACATGGCGTGCAGTTACCATCGCAACCGCCCGCAAAATCGCCCGTTCGTTATTGCGGGCAATTTCGGCCAGCCGTGGAGATAATTCATTCATGGCTTGGTTCCGGTCACCAGTTCCGGCCATATTTCATGCCAATCGTCAGGGCGCAGGTCACGGCGGGTTACTTGGCCAGCAGTAGCTTTTTCGATTCGCGCGCAATATTTGATTGGCACAGGCCGTTTCCCATTCACAATTTGATTAACGTATGCATAAGCAAGGCTGGTCTTCTCGGCCAGAATGGTTTGGCGGCCTTTTTCCGCCAAGCAATATTCTCTAAGGTTCATATAGCAAAGCTCCTTTTACGTTTAGCAAATAGTATAGCATAGCTAATTCAAAAAAGTAGCCTTGTTATATAAAGCAATGCTGTATATTTAGATAACTTGTTAAATTGGATATGAAAATGTCTAGGATTGATGCAGTTAAGAAGCTGATAACTGAAAGATTTAATGACAACCAAGCAGATTTTAGCCGTGCAATCGGTAAAGCTCCTGCTCAGGTAAATCAATGGCTTAATGGATACAGAAATATTGGTGATGCCGTCGCTCTGCATATTGAGAAATCATTAGATCTTCCAATAGGTTTTTTAGATGGCGAGCAAAATGCAACGCGCGATCGCAGTAGCTACATCCCGCCCGCCGGTGGCATTGCCGTACTCGAAGACACCGATACCACCCACACCCACCGCGAAATCCAGATGTACGACCTCAAACTGTCGGCAGGCAACGGCAACGCCGAATGGGTACTGCGCCGCGCCGAAGATCCGCTGGTATTCCGGGAAGGCTGGTTCAGGGCCAAACACCTGTCGCCATACAATCTGCGCGGCATGTACGTCAAAGGCGACAGCATGAAACCGGTGCTCAACAACTGGGATACCGTACTGATTGACGTGTCGGACACCGAGCTGGTGGACGGCGAAATTTATGCCGTGGTGTACAAGGAAAAATTCTATATCAAGCAAATCAAGCATCTGGCCGACGGCATCGAAATGATCAGCTTCAACCCCGAATACGAACCCATGCCCGTCAAAAACGGCGATGTGGAAAAATTCCAATGCCTAGGCCGCATGGTCTGGCGCGGCGGCTAGGCTGCCTGAAAG
>JBHAET010000155.1:0-15340 GCA_041855705.1 Neisseriaceae bacterium | reverse complement strand
GTTTCGGCCTACAGCCAGAACCAGCAGGCGCTGGTGGCCGAAAATGCCCAGCTGCGTGACCAGCAGGCGCGCCTGCAATTGCAGTTGCAGCAACAGGCCGCCCAATTGCAGGCATTGGACAGCGTGGCCGCGGTGACACGTCTGCAGGCAGACGCACTGCCGCAGGCGGTCTCCGCCCAAGTCATCTCCACCGGCAAAAATCCGCTGGTTGACCATTTGATCATTGACCAAGGCAGTCGCGCCGGCATCCGTCTGGGCGATCCGGTGGCCGATGAACACGGCCTGCTGGGCCAGATTTCGGCGGTGCAACCGCTCAGTGCCGAAGTCACCCTGATCACCAACGGCCAAACCGTGATTCCGGCCATGGTGGCACGCACCGGAGTGCGTACCCTGGTTTACGGCAAGGTGGGCGGTCTGGATTTGCGCTACTTTCCGGCCGCCGCCAGCCTGCAGGCCGGTGACATTTTGGTGACTTCGGGCATGGACAGCGTTTATCCGGCCGGTATTCCGATTGCCACGGTGTTGCAGGCCGAAGCCGGCAACGGCGCCCCCTATTACCGTACCCAGTTACAGCCGGCCGCCGGCCACCGCAGCGCCCGTTTTCTGCTGGTTATTCCGCAACAAGCCCTGCCGGCCGCCGCGGCCGGCAGCGAACCGGCACCGACACCATGACCGAGTTTGACCATATTTACCGACGTACCCGCAAACGCCTGATTGTTGGCAGCTTTATCATCAGCCTGTTGCTGGACTTCATTCCGGTGCCGGCACCAGTACTGTACTGGATGCCGGAATTCACCGCCCTGCTGCTGGTTTTCTGGGCCCTGCACCGGCCACAAAACATCGGCATCAGCATCGCCTTCATGCTTGGCCTGTTGCTGGACATCGGTACCGGTGCGCCGCTGGGACAGCATGCGCTGGCCTTTGTGATCGGCATTTACGTTTTGCAGCACCGGCAGCGCCAAATCATGCTCTATGCCTTCGGCCTGCAATCCCTGGCCGTACTGGGCGTGCTGCTGCTGATCCAGGCGGTGGTACTGGTGGTGTACTTTTTCAACGAGCATGTGTTTGCCGGCTGGGGGCTGCTGATTTCGCCCTTCATCAGCGCCCTGCTGTGGCCGCTGCTCAATAATCTGATGCTGGCCTTGGCCAACGTTCGCCGCCGCACATGAAACCTTTGCAGTTCCGCACCCGCCCCCCCAAACCCCGTGCCGTCCCCGGTCGGGATTTGGGGCTGCGCGTCTCGGTGGCGTTTGTCTTTATCCTGCTGTGTTTCGGCATGCTGATCGGCCGTCTGGTGTGGTTGCAGGTGCTCAAGCATGAAGACTACATGCTGCAGGCCACCCAAAACCGCATTACCCTGATTCCCACCCCGCCCACCCGCGGCGAAATCATCGATGCCAACGGCGTGGTATTGGCCCACAATTATCCGGCCTATTCGCTGGAGATCATTCCCAATTTGATTGAGGGCAAGCTGGACGACACCATTGACGCGCTGAGGGCCTATGTCGACATTACCGAGGGCGATTTGCGCCGCTTCCAGCGTTTTCGTGCCGACTACCGCTCTTATGAACGGGTACCGCTGAAACTGAAATTGAGCATGGATGAGGCCAGCAAAGTGGCGGCCCAGCTGTACCGCTTTCCCGGGGTGGAAGTCAACGCCCGTACCTTTCGCGAATATCCTTATGGCGAACTGACTGCCCATTTTGTCGGCTACATCGGCCGCATTTCCGACAACGACCTGAAAAAACTGCAGGAAGCCGATCTGACCGGTCTGTATCGCGGCACCACCCACATTGGCAAGATGGGGCTGGAAGATTATTACGAACGCCAGTTGCACGGCCTGCCCGGCTATCAGGAAGTGGAGAAAGACGCGCTGGGCAATATTGTGCGCACCTTGAAAACCGTTGCCCCCACCAGCGGCCAAACCCTGCAACTGTCGATGGACATCCGCGTGCAGCAGGAGGCTGACCGCCTGCTGGGCAACCGCCGCGGCGCAGTGGTGGCCATCAATCCGCAAACCGGCGGCATTATTGCCTTTGTGTCCAAACCCAGCTACGACCCCAATCTGTTCATCGACGGCATCGACAGCGACACCTGGAAAGCGCTCAATGAAGACTGGCAGCGGCCACTGGTCAACCGCGTCACCCAAGGCATCTACCCGCCCGGCTCCACTTTCAAACCGTTTATGGGCATGGCCCTGCTGGAAAGCGGCAAGATCAATCAAAACACGGTGATTCCGGCACCCGGAGCCTGGAGCATTCCCGGCTCCAAGCACTTGTTCCGCGACTCGGTACGCAGCGGCCACGGCTCGGCCAATCTGAGCAAAGCCATGCAAGTGTCTTCCGACACCTTTTTCTACCGTTTGGGCTATGAGTTGGGCATTGACCGGGCACATCCCTATCTGGCCGAATTCGGCCTCGGCCGCAAAACCGGCATTGATTTGAACAATGAATACCAGGGAGTGCTGCCCTCGCACGAATGGAAAGAAAAACGCTTTGCCAAGCTGCCTGAAAACCGCCGCCGCTGGAATCTGGCCGACATGGTGTCGGTGAGCATCGGCCAGGGCTACAATGCCTACACGCCTTTGCAAATGGCACATGCCACCGCCATTCTGGCCAACAACGGCGTGGTATACCGTCCACATTTGGTCAGCCGCCTGCTGGACCACGACCGCCAGCAAATCACACTCATTGATCCGCAACCGGTGCGCACAGTGCCGTTTTCACGCAGCAATTTCGATTACATGAAACACAGCATGGTACGGGTGCTGCAACCGGGCGGCACCGCCTGGCGTATCGGCGGCGGCCTGCAATACAGCATGGGTGGCAAAACCGGTACCGCCCAGGTGGTGCAGATCAAACAGGGGGCGCGCTACAATGCCGCCGCGCTGGCCGAACAACACCGCGACCATGCCTGGTTCATTTCATTTGCCCCGGTGGAAAACCCGCAAATCGCGGTGGCGGTGATTGTCGAAAACGGTGGCTGGGGGGCAACCGCTGCACCGATTGCCCGTGCATTGAGCGACTTTTACCTGCTGAAGCTGAAAACACAACCCAATGCCGCCGCCACGGCCAGCGGCACCACCATCCGCCTGAACAACGACGCCCTGACCGATGCTGCCGGCCAGTCCGATCCGGTCACCGTACCGCCATTGTTGCGCGCCTTCCGCCCTCAGGCCGCCTCGGAAGCCCCATCCCATGAACCCTGAAACCTCCGGCTACAAACAATTGTGGCAGCGCCTGTGGGCGCCGATGGACTTCTGGCTGTTTTACGCCATGCTGGCCATCTACATCATGAGCCTGTTTCTGCTGTATTCGGCAGACGGTCAGGATTTTGGCCAACTGGAAAACAAAACCCTGCACACCGTGCTCGGTTTTGTGCTGTTGTGGGTGATTGCCCGCACCCCGCCGCAAGTGATCAGCAACTTTGCGCCGCCGGTGTATCTGGTCGGCGTCTTGTTGCTGTTGGGGGTCCACTTTTTCGGCATCACCGTCAACGGTTCGCAACGCTGGATCAATGTCGGCATCCGCATCCAGCCCTCGGAAATCATGAAAATCGCCCTGCCGATGATGGTGGCCTGGTATTTCCAGCGCTATGAACTGTCCTTGCGCTGGTACCATTATCTGGGCGCCCTGCTGATCATCGTGATTCCCGGCGCCTTGATTCTCAAGCAGCCGGATTTGGGCACCGCCACCCTGATCATGGCCTCCGGTCTGTTCGTGGTGTTTTTTGCCGGTTTGCCGTGGAAAGCGATTTTCGCCGCCATTATCGGTTTCACCGCCGCCCTGCCCCTGATCTGGATGTACGGCATGCACGATTACCAGCGCACCCGTGTGCTCACCCTGCTGGATCCCACCAAAGACCGGCTGGGCGCCGGCTACCACATTTTGCAGTCGATGACCGCCATCGGTTCCGGCGGTGTGTGGGGCAAAGGCTGGCTCGGCGGCTCGCAAACCCATCTGGATTACATCCCCGAAGCCACCACCGACTTTATTTTTGCCGTTTATGGCGAAGAATTCGGCCTGATTGGCAATCTGCTGCTGCTGGCGGTGTACACCCTGATTCTGGGGCGCGGCCTGTACATTACCCTGCATGCCCCCACGCTCTACAGCCGCACCCTGGCCGGTGCCATCACCATGACCCTGTTTTGCTATATTTTTGTCAATATGGGCATGGTCAGCGGCATTTTGCCGGTGGTCGGCGTACCCCTGCCGCTGGTCAGCTACGGCGGCACCGCCACCCTGTCGATCATGGTGATGATTGCCATGCTGATGGGCATCGGCAATATGCGGCGCCGCTGAGTCTGCTTCGCTACCACCTACGCCGCCATGGCCCTATAATGAGCATCCCAACCGGCACACCTGTTGTTGCCCCTGATTTTCGGAAGACACCCATGAAAACCACCCTGTTGCCCCTGATTGTCACCACCCTGTTGTTGGCAGCCTGCACCCCGGCCGGCATTTCGATTGGCCTGGGTGGCGGCACTGGCGGCTTTGGCATTGGCACCAACATCCATTTTCCGATTGGCGGCAATAGCCAGAATCAAGGCGGAGTACGGGTGATTGAAGAAAAAATCGTCACCTATTTCGACAGCCGGCGCCAACCGCAAAGCCAGCCGGCCAAAGACGGTTATTACCGCGAACTGCTGGCACAACGACGTGGCGGCCTGTATCTGGTGCAGGATTTCTACGAAAGCGGCGCCCGCAAGCGCAGCGACCCGATGCTGATTGAAAAGCACCAGCTATTTGATTTTTACGCCCATCCGGCCAGCGGCAGCCACAGCGTGTATTATCCCAGCGGCCGCCTGGCCAGCCAGACCCAATATCAGGATGGTAAAGTCATCCGCAGCCAGACCTGGCTCGACCAATAAATCTGACACCAGCCCCAAACCTTTTCAGGCAGCCTGATAAACAGGCAATCAAGGCTGCCTGAAAAACAGAAAGAGACCTTTGCAAAATCTCCAGATGTGGATGCAGTTCAAAGCGTAGCTGCACAGCGAGTGCAGACATAACATAGCGTTAGGCAAACGAGCGAGCAGCACACAACGCTTCAAATACGCCGCAGATGGGGGGTTGCAAAGGTCTCAGAAAATGACATTGTACCGGTTCGCACCAATACCCTGCCGCCTACAAACCCAAGGGCCAGGCGCTGTCCTGATTGGTCGGCACACAGGCTCCTTCGCTGCAATGCTCATAGTGCGCAAATACCGCCTGCACAATCTGCTCCGGCTCATCCATGATTTGCAGTAAATCCATGTCGCTGGCATGGATATAACCGTTGCCCAGCAATTGATCACGCAACCAGTCCACCAAACCGGCCCAAAAATGGCTGCCCACCAGAATAATTGGCCGATGCAGGGTTTTGCCGGTTTGCACCAGAGTGAGACTTTCAAACAGCTCGTCAAGAGTACCAAAGCCGCCGGGCAGTACCACATAGGCAATGGCATGCTTGACAAACATCACCTTGCGCGGAAAGAAATGACGGAAAGTCACCGACAAATCCTGATACGGATTGGCGTGCTGCTCGTGCGGCAATTCAATATTGAGCCCCACCGCCGGACTCTTGCCGGCAAACGCTCCTTTGTTGGCCGCCTCCATAATGCCCGGACCACCGCCGGAAATCACCGCAAAACCGGCATCCGACAACTGGCGTGACAACTGCTCGCACAACACATACATCGGATGATCCACCGGCGTGCGGGCACTGCCGTAAATACTGACCGCCGGCTGGATGGCACGCAGCTCTTCGCCGGCTTCGACAAACTCGGACAGGATTTTCAGCAAATGATAGCTCTCGCGCGACCAAATCGCCTGGCGCTGGGATTCCGGCAACATCGGATCGGGCAATTTCTGATGCAAAGTCATGGGATCGGTTCCATTGGGTCAAAACGGGATGAGACGGCCGGCACCGGAAAAGCAAGACCAACCGCGCCGTGCCACAGTGTAACACGAGACCTTTGCCAAATATCCCAGTGGATGCCGTTCAAGGCGTAGACCGCGCTGCGAGTGAAGACATATCAGACAGATAGGCAAACGAGCGAGCAGCACACAACAAAGAAATTCGCCGCAGATGGGTATTTTGCAAAGGTATCAACCTGTCAGGTCAACAACACGGCTATTTCTCATATCCGGGCCGCCTAAGCAATCAAAGCGTGCACGACGTAGGCCCGCCGGCTTATGGCCGCGGCAAGGCCCACCAACTGCTGATCACCCATTCCAATGCCGACCCATAGCGCGGCGGCCGTGCCGGCTGGCCAAATTTGCGCCAATACACCAAACGATCATCGGGCGAATGCCAGTTGGGCACCACCAGATAGCGGTGGCGCATCACCCGGTCCAGGGCCCGGGCACTGGCCACCAGCTGGGCGCGGTTTTCGAAATGTTCAAAATGGCGCAGCAAGGCATCCACCGCCGGATCGCACACCCCGGCCCAGTTTTTGCTGCCCGGAGTGGCCGCCGCCTTGCAGCTGAAATAATCCAGCTGTTCGTTGCCGGGGCTTTCACTGTTGCTGTAGCCGGTGATGCTGATGTCAAAATCAAAATCGTTCATCCGGCGCTGAAAAATGGCACCGTCCACCACCCGAACCTGCAGCTGAACCCCGATTTTGGCCAGATCCCGTTGCCATTTGGCCACCACCCGCTCAAAGGTTTTGCTGTAGGTGAGAAATTCCAATTGCAACGGTTGGCCATTACGATTGACCAAACGGCCATGGTGATAACGGTAACCGGCCTGCAACAGCAATGAACGGGCCCGCAGCAAATTGGGACGGACACCCAGCTGCGGATCGGTTTGTGGCGGCTCGGGCACCGGCTGGCTGAAGACTTCTGGCGGCAACTGGCGGCGCAGCGGTTCCAAAATGGCCAATTCGTCTGCTCCCGGCAAACCCCTGGCTGCCATTTCACTGTTGGTGAAATAACTGTTGCTGCGCCGGTAGCTGCCATAAAACAGTTGCTGGTTCACGGTTTCAAAATCAAAGCTGAGCACCAGCGCTTGCCGCACCCGGATGTCGTTGAGCGGACTGCGGCGGGCATTGAGCACGAAACCCTGCATGCCGGCAGTACGGTGCTGCGGATATGCTTGCCGGGTGAGGCCGCGCGCTTGTAATGAAGGATTGTTGTACGCACGGGCCCATTGCCGGGCCACATGCTCCTGCAGCACATCATATTGGCCGGCTTTCATGCCTTCGATTTTGGCAGTCTCGTCCCGGTAATACTTGATGCGCACGGTATCGAAGTTGTACATGCCGCGCCGACTGGGCAAATTTTGCGCCCAATAATCTGCCGCACGCCGGTATTCGGCCACTGTGCCACGGGCCTGTTGCAAACGGTAGGGACCGGAACCGATGGGAGGTGTGTTGGGCGCTGCCGCCAGTCCGTTTGGATAGCTTTTGTGCGAAAACACCGGCAAGCTGCCCAGGATCAGATGCAGTTCGGCATTGCGCTTTTTGAATTCGAAACGCACGGTACGCTCATTCACCACCCGCACGCGCGCCACATCCCCCCAATACAGGCGGTACAGCGGGGTGGCGGCCGCGTCTTCGGTCAGGATTTTGAATGAAGCAGCCACATCGGCTGCCAACACCGGATCGCCATTGTGAAAACGGGCCCGCGGGTGCAAACGGAATGTGGCCGACAAACCGTCAGCGGCCAGCTGCAAATCTTCGGCCAGCAAGCCATACATTGCAAACGGCTCGTCTGCGCCCTGCGTCATCAGGGTGTCGAGGGTGAGCAAACTGATGCCGATTTCTTTGTCGCCCTTCAGGGTAAACGGATTGAGGGTGTCAAAACCGCCCGGCCACGGCAAATTCAGGCTGCCGCCCTTCGGTGCTTGCGGCTGCACATAGCCAAAATGGCCAAAATTGGGGCCGTATTGCGGTGCCTGGCCCAGGCTGAGGGCATATTCGGCCTGCACCGGTGCACTCCAGTACAGCAGGATGCAGCATAAGCCCAGTAATTGGCGCCTCCATCGGTTTGCGCGCATCAAACTGTAGCGCAGCTTTGGCCGCTGTTGATTTGATTGGTGGTTCATGATCTTCCGTTTCTGCAAAGCGGCACCCGGCTGCTATGCCGATACCGCAATCTTGGTTATAATACGCGATTATTTTTGAACACAAAACCCGGGCGTGCCGTCCTGTTGGCCGGCGTTTTTGCCCAGCCGCGGCAGCACACCGGCTGCGGCTTTCTTTAATGTTGAAGGACACGATTTATGGGCTTTTTGCAAGGCAAGAAAATCCTGATTACCGGCATGATTTCCGAACGCTCCATTGCCTACGGCATTGCCAAAGCCTGTCGCGAACAGGGCGCAGAATTGGCGTTTACCTATGTGGTGGACAAATTGGAAGAGCGGGTTCGCAAAATGGCGGCCGAACTGGGTTCCGATCGGGTATTCCGCTGCGATGTGCAAAGCGATGAGGAAATTGCCCAGGTATTCGCCGATTTGGCACAGCATTGGGACGGTTTGGACGGCCTGGTGCATGCGATTGCCTTTGCACCGCGCGAAGCCTTGGGCGGCGATTTTCTGGACAGCATCAGCCGTGATGCCTTTCACACCGCACACGATGTTTCGGCCTACAGCCTGCCGGCCTTGGCCAAGGCGGCCCGTCCGATGATGCGTGGCCGCAACAGCGCCATTTTGGCCCTGACCTATCTGGGCGCGGTACGGGCCATCCCCAACTACAATGTGATGGGCATGGCCAAAGCCAGCCTGGAAGCCGGTGTCCGTTTTACCGCCGCCGCAGTGGGCAAGGAAGGCATCCGTTGCAACGGTATTTCTGCCGGCCCGATCAAAACCTTGGCCGCTTCGGGCATTGGCAACTTCAACAAATTGCTGCACCATGTGGCCGAGCACAATCCGCTGCGCCGCAATGTTACCATTGAGGAAGTGGGCAATGCCGCCGCCTTCCTGCTCTCCGATCTGGCCTCCGGCATTACCGGCGAAATTACCTATGTGGATGGCGGTTACAGCATCAACGCCTTGGGCACGCCGGACGAATAAACAACCGGCAACACCATCGATCAACAGACAAACAAGGCCGGGAAACCCGGCCTTGTTTGTCTGTTGCTGCCCGAGACCTTTGCAAAATATCCAGATGTGGATGAAGTTCAAGGCATAGCAGCACAACAAGTGCAGACATAACATGAGGTTAGGCAAACGAGCGAGCAGTACCCTATAAAGGGTATAAACTGACCATACAGAAATTCGCCGCAGATGGGGATTTTGCAAAGGTCTCAGCCTGTTCAGTTTGTCAAACCTCTGCCAGCAACGACACATCCAGATAGGTGGCAGCGGCTGTGGCATCTGCCACACGCGGCACCACACCCAGCAAAGGGGCCGGCAGACGCTGGCGCAAACAGGCCACATAATCCTGCTGCCGGGCAAATTCCGGCTCCAGACAATTGGCAATCCAGCCGGACAGCGGCAAACCGGCAGCCGCCACCGCCCGTGCGGTAAGCAGCGCATGATTGAGTGCGCCCAAGCGGATGCCGACCACCAAAATCACCGGCAAACGTTCGGCCATCACCCAATCGGCAAAATCCTGTTGCGCATCCAGCGGCGTGTGCCAACCACCGGCACCCTCCACCACCACCACGTCTGCCCGTTGTTGCCAGCGCGCCAAAGCGTGGCTGAGACGATGAGTGTCCACCCTGATGCCGGCATCTGCTGCCGCCAGATGCGGTGCAGTGGCTTCGGCAAAAGTATAGACATTGTGTTCGGCATAATCGCCACGGCAGGCCGCACCAGAGGCTGCCTGCAAAGCCAGTACGTCTTCATTGCCCGCTGCCTCGGCACCGGAAGCCAGCGGTTTGAAACCGGCCGCCAAAACGCCTGCAGTCGCCCAGCCATGCAATAAAGCCGCACTGCACAAAGTTTTACCGACACCGGTATCGGTACCGGCCACAAAAAAAGACTGTTTTGGCACATGCGGGTGCTGTGTATCCATGTCTGCTTGCCTCTGTTCGGAACTGGCAGGATGTGCTGCTACAAAAATCTGCACATAGTGCCAAAATTTGGCGTATCTGTTGAACCATCCATGCCAAGTTTATTGATTGACAACGCATTATTTGCATGACAAGCCAAATGGTTTGGTTATAATCAAACCATCTGTTTTGTTCTGCCCTGTTTCAATATCATGATGAATCCAAAACCAACCGCCGGCTTTACGCTGATTGAAATGATGATTGTGGTGCTGATCGTTGCCATTCTCGCCACAATCGCTTGGCCCAGTTACGAATCATTCATTCGTCAGACCCGCTTGGAAAATGCCCGCGCCGACCTGATGGACAGTGCGCATATGCTGGAGCGTCACTACAGCAGCCGGCACAGCTTTTGCAATACGGTCAATATTAATGATCCGAATGCCGATTGTCATGCCACCCCGGCAATCAATGCCGCAAATCTGCCGCAAACCCGCAGCAACAATTTCTTTACCATCAGCTATGCGGCCGGCAGCCCGACATCCAGCGATTACGAACTGGTGGCACGACCAATAGCAGGCAGCAGTGAAACCCGGTTTCTGATTTACGACAGCACCAACAGCATGCTGCTGTGTGAGGCTGCCAACGACTGCCGGCCGTATTGACATCACACAGCCGCATGCTGCCTGAAAACAGTGGCATGCGGTCTGATGGATGGTACCCCCCAATCTATCCATCACGATTGGCACTGCAGGTAATATTCGGTTTAGGCCAATACGGCCGGATTTAAGCCCATGCCCTCACGGCTGCGGGCGATGGCACCACAATAGGATCGCCAGTGGTCCTGCTCTGTACATTCATGCCGGGAAGACATTCTTTCCCGCAACGGTTGTTCTTGATGTTGGAGGTGTCCCATGTCAAACCAGCCTCGCGGTTTCACCCTCACCGAAGTCATGATCACCGTGGCCGTGATCGCCGTTCTGGCCGCCATTGCCTGGCCCAGTTATCAGTATTTTGTGCGTCAGGCACGCTTACAGCAGGCACAAGCTGCCTTATTGGACAACAGTCAGGCATTGGAGCGCTTTTACAGCCAACACCACCGCTTCAAAACCAACTCCACCACCTGGATGCCGCTGCCCGTGACCCGCACCGAACATTTCTGCCTGCGCATGGTGGGCAATCCCCGCGGTACCAATACCGATGATCAATACACTGTTAAAGCCGTGGCATTTGATCCGGTCAGCGAACCCAGAATCATCAAGATCAATCAAGACCTCACCGTGATGGTATGTGCCCGCAGCAGCAGCCGTTGTGATGACGGCGCCGTCTTTTTTGCCGGCGGCAGCAGTGTGGATCAGGACTGCACCATTCACGGCAGCCGTTAAGGCAGCAAAGCCAATTCGCACAAGCAATCAGACTGATCTTGAATCAGGTTTGTCGTGGTTGTGCAGAGCATCGCCATCAGGGTGCACAGAAAATTCAACACCCAAGCCCTTGCCTATGATGGAGATTTTGCAAAGATTTCATCATGATTGCCCAGCCGCATCCAGCATATGGCCAAGTTTTTGTGCCTTGGTGGACAAATAGCGCTGGTTTTCCAAATTTTGCCCGACCTGCAAAGGTACCCGTGCCGCTATCTGGATACCGACGGCATTCAAGGTGGCGACTTTCTGCGGGTTATTGGTCATCAGATGCACCGAGCGCACACCCAAATGGTGCAGAATGTCTTTGGCCAGCACAAAATCGCGGGCATCCACCGGCAGGCCGAGTGCCACATTGGCTTCAACCGTGTCCAAACCCTGATCTTGCAGTTGGTAGGCGCGAATTTTGTTGATCAGACCAATGCCGCGCCCTTCTTGGCGCAAATAAACAATGATCCCGCGACCGGCAGCCTGCACTGCCTGCATTGCTGCCTGCAATTGCGGACCGCAGTCACAGCGCTGCGAAAACAAGGCATCGCCGGTCAGACACTCGGAGTGAACGCGCGCCAGTACCGGTGCGCCATCGTCAATATGGCCCATGCTCAAGGCAATGTGTTCTTGGCCACTGCGCCGATCTTCAAAACCGTGCATGGTGAACTCCCCCCATTCGGTGGGCAGGCGGCAAGCGGCAACAAAGCGCAATAAAGAGGATGTGTGTGTGGTATCGATCATGATGGTGTTTCGGTGTGGGCTGAGGCATCGGCCCCATGCAAGGCCTGCAACAACGGCAACAAAGCCAGTGCCAAGCCAATCCAGTGGCTCAAAGATTCGCTTTCGGCCGTCGGGTATTCGACATAAAGCACACCCAATACCCGGCCATCATCGCCATAAACCGGGATGGCACTGCGAATAACGTCTTGCCCCGGTTCGTGTTGCAGCCAGCCGCTGAGGGCACTGCGTGCCGCCGGATGCAAATCAGGGTCCATTTCATCTGCAACCAGCCACATCGGTTGCGGTGCGCCTTGCGCCACCAGACGCAACCAGCGGCCGGCTGTCGGATAGTAGAGTGCCGCACTGTGCACCGGCTGGCGGCTGATCAGGGCATCCAGCATCAGCCAGGCTTGGCGCAGCCAGCGATGGTGTACTTCGTCTTCTGTCAGGTGCTCGGCCAGAATTCCTTCCGACGTCTCATACCACAAAATGCGGCGGTCAATTTCGGCATCGGCCAGCTGCATGACGGTGGCCGATGCCAACCGGGCCATCTCCACTGCCTCCGGTGACAGCTTTAAACCTTGGGTTTGCAAATAGTCTTTCACCCATGCAGACATGGCAATCCTTTGTTGTTTGGCCGGCTTTTCAGGCAGCCTTGTGAACACACACCGGCCGCCAGCCAAAAGGCGGATTATATCGCCTGTACCGTTTAAAGTGAAATGTCCGGTATCGTCCTCTGCTGCCGGCATGTTTGCAGCAGAACACCGGGTGCAGCAGGACAAAAATTCAAACAGCGGCACCGGCCATGAGAGGCCCTGCCATGACCGATACCACCGCCCGAGCCCGCCTTATCCGCCTGTTGAAACAACTGGCGCAAACAGCCAGAATCAAGCATAATCGGTCTGTTTGGCCGCTGCACTGTTGCAGCCGCCCTCTTAAGAAAAACCTTGTTCAACAGGAGATGCCATGAGTCACATCAAAGTGCCTGCCGAAGGCCAGAAAATCGTTCCCGGCCAAGCCATTCCCGACAATCCGATTATCCCCTTCATCGAAGGTGACGGCATCGGCATCGACATCACGCCGGTAATGAAGGACGTGATTGACGCGGCGGTGGCCAAAGCCTATGGCGGCCAACGCAAAATCCACTGGATGGAAGTCTTTGCCGGTGAAAAAGCAACCCGCGTGTATGGCGACAATGTTTGGCTGCCGGAAGAAACTCTGGCTGCCCTCAAAGAATATTCCGTATCCATCAAAGGCCCGATGACCACACCGGTGGGCGGCGGCATCCGTTCGCTGAATGTGGCACTGCGTCAGGAACTGGATCTTTACCAATGTGTGCGTCCGGTTCGTTATTTCAACGGTGTGCCCTCTCCGCTGAAAGACCCGAGCAAAACCGACATGGTGATTTTCCGCGAAAATACCGAAGACATTTATGCCGGCATCGAATGGGAAGCCGAAAGCGACGCGGCCAAAAAAGTGATTGCCTTTTTGCAAAATGAAATGGGTGTCAAGAAAATCCGTTTCCCCGCCACTTCCGGCATCGGCATCAAGCCGGTTTCCAAAGAAGGCACCACCCGTTTGGTGCGCGCCGCCATCCAGTATGCGATTGACAACGACCGCGACAGCGTGACCTTGGTGCACAAAGGCAACATCATGAAATTCACCGAGGGTGCTTTCCGTGACTGGGGCTATGAGCTGGCACAACAGGAATTTGGTGCCACCGTTATTGGTGCTGGTCCGTGGTGCGAATTCAAAAACCCGAAAACCGGCAAAACCATTACCGTGAAAGATGCGATTGCCGACGCCTTCTTGCAGCAAATCCTGCTGCGCCCGGCCGAGTATGATGTGATTGCTTGCTGCAACCTCAACGGCGATTACATTTCCGACGCCCTGGCCGCGCAAGTCGGCGGCATCGGCATTGCCCCGGGTGCCAATATTTCCGATCAGTACGCCATTTTTGAAGCCACCCACGGCACCGCGCCCAAATACGCCGGCCAGGACAAAGTAAACCCCGGTTCGCTGATTCTGTCGGCCGAAATGATGCTGCGCCACCTGGGCTGGTTCGAAGCGGCCGACCTGGTGATCCATGCCATGGAAAAAGCGATTGGCGACAAGCAGGTGACTTATGACTTTGCCCGTCTGATGGACGGCGCCAACGAAATCTCCTGCTCGGCATTCGGCAAAGCCATGATTGAGCGCATGTAAACAAACCCTATGTCTGCAAGCCAAAAGGCTGCCTGAACGGTTTCAGGCAGCCTTTTTGTTGAACAGTGTTTGTGGTCTTGTCAGGTCCGTAACGCTTTGCGCAGAATTTTGCCGACATTCGATTTCGGCAATTCGTCGCGAAACTCGACACTTTTGGGTACTTTATAAGCAGTCAGGTTGGCGCGGCAATGGGCGATGATGTCGTCTTCGGTCAGCGCCGGATCTTTTTTCACCACAAACAGCTTCACCGCCTCACCGCTTTGCGGATGGTTCACGCCGATACAGGCCACCTCCAGCACCCCCGGCAACAGGGCCACCACGTCTTCGATCTCATTCGGATACACATTGAAACCGGACACCACAATCATGTCTTTTTTGCGGTCCACCAGCTTGATAAAACCCTCGGCATTGATGGCCGCCATGTCACCACTGGCAAAGAAACCACGATCATCCAGCACCTTGGCGGTTTCATCCGGCCGCTGCCAATAGCCGCGCATCACCTGTGGTCCCTTGATCCACAATTCGCCCACCTCGCCCAAGGGCACCTCGTTGCCGGCTTCGTCGCGGATTTCAATATCGGTATTCGAAATCGGCAGTCCAATGCTGCCGTTATAGGCACGCAGATTGAGCGGATTGATGCAGGCGGCCGGGCTGGTTTCGGTGAGACCGTAGGCTTCGATCAGCGGGATGCCGGTGGTTTGCTGCCATTTTTCGGCCACCGCTTTTTGCACCGCCATGCCACCGCCCAAAGCCACTTTCCAGCTGGAAAAATCAATGCCGGCAAAATCCGGATGGTTGAGCAAGGCATTAAACAGGGTATTGACGCCGGTAATCACACTCACCCGTTCCTGCTTCATCGCCTTGATGAAGGCCGGAATGTCGCGCGGATTGGTGATCAGAATGTTTTTGGCACCGTGGCGGGTAAACACCATCAGATTGGCGGTGAGCGAAAAAATATGATACAGCGGCAAAGCGGTGACAATGGTTTCCTCACCATCCCGGATTTGGGTTTTGATCCATTCGGCAGCCTGCTGCATATTGGCCACAATATTGCCGTGGGTCAGCTCGGCACCTTTGGCCACCCCGGTG
>JBHAET010000154.1:0-9259 GCA_041855705.1 Neisseriaceae bacterium | reverse complement strand
TGATGTAGTTGTTCCATTTGAATTCCCGGCTGTCGCCGAAATCACCCTCGCCCATGTCCCAGTAACGGGCGGCACTGATGCCGTGGATCAGCGCCCGGTAATGCAGCACCGGCAAATCAAAACCGCCGCCGTTCCAGCTCACCAGTTGCGGCGTGTGGTTTTCGATCAGCTCGAAAAATTTGGCAATCAGGGTTTCTTCGGTGTCTTTGGCATCGCCGATGGTGCCGACGTGGATTTTTTCCGTCCCCCAGCGCATGCAGCAGGAAATGGCGACCACCTGCTGCAGGTGCAGTTGCATGAAATCACTGCCGCCGGTTTGCGCGCGCCGGCGTTGCTGCGCCAGTTCCACCACTTCGTCATCGCCGATGTGGCCGGGCAGGCGGTAGAGATCGCGGATGCCGGCCACATCGGGCACGGTTTCGATATCGAAGGCCAAAATAGGGGTCATGGGTGCGCTCCGCAGCAGGAGAGGCTGCCTGAAACAATGATGCTGGCCGCATTCTTACGGGGAAGGCGCGGGCTGTCAAGAAACGGCATTCAGTGTTGCTGCCAGAAATCGGCCATCGCCGCCGCCAGTGCCTCCGGCGTTTCCCAATGCAGCATGTGGCCGGCTTGCGGCAGGCAGACTTTCGGCGGCCGTCCCAAGGCAGTGTGGCGCTCATCCAGGGTGGTGGCGATGCGCTGCAGATAGTGGTTGTGTGGCAACAGGCCGCCTTCCACCCACAGGCAGGGTGCACTGATGTTTTGCCACAAGGCATAGGCCAAATCCAGGCGGTAGGGCACCGGTTGCGGGATTTTGTGCTTGGCATCGGCCCGGTAACGGCGCAGGCCGTCGCCATCGGTCCGGGTAAGTGCGGCGGCCAAAAACCGGCTGGTGTCTTCAGTCAACAGCGGGTTGCGTTGTCTCAGTTTGGCGGCCACTTGCGCCAGCGGGGGCAGTTCGGTCGCGACTGGTGGCTGGCGCAGGGCCTGCAAATGGCGGCGGCTGCGTTCGGCGGCATCGGCCAGTGTGCCGTCTTCGATGCCAAATCCTTCGATCAGCACCAGGCTTCTGACCCGTTGCGGCAGGGTGCCGGCATAATGGGCCGCCAGCATGCCGCCCATGCTGTGGCCGGCCAGGTGCAGCGGCTCATCGGGGCTGATGAGGTCAACCCAGTCGGCCAGATCCGCCAGCATCAGGCTGCGGTCGTAATGGCCGTAAGCCTGATGGGCCGACTGGCCGCAGCCACGCCAGTCGGGCGCGTACAGGTCCCAGTGGCCGGCCAGGGCATCGGCCACAAACTGGAAACTGTCGGCGCAATCCATCCAGCCATGCAGCAGCAAAATCTTGGGCCGACTGGCCGCCGGCCAGCGGCGCAGGTGGAGGCGCAAGCCGTTCACGCTATGGTATTCGGAAGCAGGCGCTTGTTGTGGCAGATAAGGCATGACCGTCGGAAAAAAGGCAGAAAGCGCGCATTTTACCGTGTTCCGGCGCTCTGGCACGACGGTGCGGCCGGAGCGGTGCGCAAAATATTGGTGAACGCCCATGGCGGCGGGTTATTTGCTTATTGCTTTATGTTCTTTTTGATTTGCCGTCAAACGCCGTATGCTGTTGCCCCTTTGATGCCATTGGACGTGAGAGACCTTTGCAACCCCCCCCATCTGCGGCGCATTTGAAGCGTTGTGCGCTGCTCGCTCGTTTGCCTAACTCTATGTTATGTCTGCACTCGCAGCGTGGTCTACGCCTTGAACTGCATCCCATCTGGAGGTTTTGCAAAGGTCTCGTGAAAGGATTTGCATGACGCAGCGTATGGAACCGGCCGATTTGGCCTTGCCAATTCTGGATTTGCAGTTGTTCGACCGTGCCGACAGCCGGGCGGCGTTTTTGGAAAACTTGCAGCGCCTGGCCCGCGATACCGGTTTTTTCTATCTGACCGGTCACGGCATCAGCCAGGCGCGCATGGATCAGATTCAGGATCTCAGCCGCCGCTTTTTTGCCCAAGAGCAGTCGGCCAAAGATGCGATCAGTATGCATCATTCGCCGCATTTTCGCGGTTATTCGCGTGTCAATGAGGAAAATACCCGCAATCGGCCCGATTTTCGCGAGCAGATCGATTTCGGTGCCGAACTGGAGGCGGTGACATTTGGTCCGGAGACGCCGCTGTGGCTCAAATTGCAGGGGCCGAACCAGTGGCCGGCGCAGTGGCCAGAATTTCGTGAGGTGGTCACTGCCTGGCAAACCGATTTGCGCCAGGTGGGCATCAAATTGCTGCATGCGTTTATGCTGGCGCTGGGGCTGCCTGAAACGGCGCTGGACCGCTTTGTGACCGGTGCACCGAACGAAATGCTGAAGCTAATCCATTACCCGTGCGTGGCCGAGAGCGAAGGACAGGGTGTGGGCGCGCACAAGGATGCCGACATCCTGACCTTGCTGTTACAGGACGAGGTGGGCGGCCTGCAGGTGCAGACGCGCGAAGGCTGGGTGGACGCACCGTATGTGGCCGGGGCCTTTGTGGTCAATATCGGCGAAGCGCTGGAACTGGCGACCAATGGCTACCTGGTGGCCAATGTACACCGCGTGGTTTCGCCGGCGGCCGGTACCGACCGTTATTCGGTTGCCTATTTCATCAGCCCCAGTTTGTATGGCGGCGAAATTCCGGTGCTGGCCTTGCCGCCGCAATTGCAGCAGCTGGCGACCGGTCCGCAAAGCGACCCGCTCAATCCCCTGTTGAAAAACGCCGGCGCCAACATGATGAAGGGCCGGTTGCGCTCGCATTTGCAAGTGACCCAGCGCTTTTATCCGGAGGAGTACCAGCGCATTGTGCAACAGCGGCAACCGGCAAAAGACGGGGCGGCTTGAACACAGGGCGGTTGCCCGGACATGATAAATGGATGATTGGATTTTCCAAACCGCCCAAGATTGGGCATAATGCCGGTCTTCAAATCACGACCTGAGTAACCAAAATGTTTCTGAAAAAACTGTCCCCCGCTCTGGCGGCCATCTTGCTGCTGCCGCTGCTGGCCTGCGGCCAAACCCCGACCGGCGGCCAGGCGGCCAGTACACCCGCACCGGCGGCCGACGCGGTGGCCAAGCAATTGACTGAAAAACTGGAAAAGGCCTATGCCGCTCAGGAATTGAAAGTCATCAGTGTCAACAGCACGCCGGTGGCCGGCCTGTATGAAGTTTTGGTCAGCGGCAACCAGCTGGTGTATGTGGATGCCAGCGGCAGCTACATGCTGGTGGGCGATTTGCTCGACATCAACAGCCGTCGCAGCCTGACCGAGGAGCGGATGGCGGAAATCAACAAGGTTGACTTCCAGCAGCTGCCGTTTGAGCAGGCCATCAAGGAGGTGCGCGGCAACGGCAAGCGCCAGATTGCGGTGTTCACCGATCCGGATTGCCCGTTTTGCAAACGGCTGGAGGCCGAGTTTGCCCAAATGACCGATGTCACCATCTACAACTTCATGATGCCGATTCCCAGCCTGCATCCGCAGGCACAGGGCAAGGCTGAGCAGATCTGGTGCCAGAGCGACCGCACTGCAGCGTGGACCGCCTTCATGCGCGAAGGCAAAGTTCCGCCGACGGTTGCCGCCTGCCCCAATCCGGTGGCGGCAACCATGGCCCTGGGCCAGAAGTTCGGCTTCAACGGCACCCCGACTTTGGTGTTCCCGAATGGCAAAACCCATTCCGGCTATATGCAGCGCGCGGTACTGGATGAGGCGCTCAACAGCAATCAGGCAACCCCGTAAGCGGTGATGTGGCGGCGGTTTTCGAGCAACTGCCCCATTTTTGCAGTGGGTTTGCCGCCCAAGTTGTGTTACAAAGCGCCATCCAGCAACCGAGAATGAGGAGTGTGTGATGAGCGATTTGCAGCAGCGCTTCTTGCAGGCGCAAAGCGATGTGACCAGCCTGGCCGAGCGGCCCGACAACGCCACTTTGCTGAAACTGTACGCATGGTACAAACAGGCAACCGATGGCGATGTGCAGGGTGACAAACCGGGCGTGTTCGATCTGGTGGCCAAGAAAAAATACGAAGCCTGGGAAAAACTGCAAGGCATGAGCGCCGATGAGGCGATGCAGGCCTATATTGCCGAAGTGGAACGCCTGTTGAATGAAGAATAAGGCGCAAGCCAATCAAAAACCGCCATCTTGATGATGGCGGTTTTTGATTGGCTGCGTCTTGAACGACATCTTTCTCTGGGAGGTTTTGCAAAGGTCTCCGCCGGGTATTTTGCAAAGGTTTCGACCTAGCCCAGCAAGCCGCTTAACTGGCCGAGAAACCAATTGACCCGCGGGTCGGGGGTGGGGCGGGTGACGGCGGCAATGGTTTGCACATAGGTGGCCTGTTGCGGCAGCAAGGCATACAGCAGACCGGTATCAACCCAGGGGGCGGCGTAGTCCTGCGGCAAATAGCCGATGTGGCTGCCGGCGGCAATGAACAGGCGGCAGCCGTCCAGATGGTGGGCGGTGGCGGTGATTTGCGCCGGTTGCGGGCCGATAACCGGCCCGTCGCTGCCGTCGGCACGGCGTACCCAGGCATAGTCTTCGGCCAGCAGATTGAGGGTCAGATTGGGGACGTGGGCAGCAGGATGGTCACGGTGGCAATAGACATTTTGGCGCTCGTCAAGCACCGGCTGATAGCGCAGGTTCTTTTGCGGCTGCGCAAAATGGCCGAGGCCCAAATCCATTTGATTGGTGGCGATGGCGGTTTCAATGTCGGCGGCACTGCGCACGTCCACCGACAGCCGCAATTCCGGATAACGCTGGTAGGCACTGTGCACCACTTGGGACAGCGCCTGGTTGAGCGCCGCCGGCAGATGGCTGGCCAGACACAGCCGTAGGGTACCGGACAATACCGAGCGGTGCCATTTGATATTCTGCACTTCGCGGTGAAATTCGCTGGTGGCCTGCAGCAGTTGCGAGCAGGCATCGTACAGCTGGTGGCCGGCCTTGGTGAGAGCAAAACCGGCCCGGCCGCGCTGGCACAGGGTAACCCCCAGGCTTTCTTCCAGATGTGCCAGATGGGTGCTGATGGCCGACTGTGACATATTGAGTCGGGTTTGTGCCGCACTGACACCTTGGCATTCGACAATCGCCACAAAGGCTTGCAGGGCTTTTAAATCGTGTTTGATCAGGGTGTGTAACACAACGGTTTCCGATGGGCGGGTAGGGAAAACCCCGATGGTATCACAGCCGCTGCCGCCTTTTGTGCGCTGCAATGGTATGATGCGTCTTTGGTGGGCAAGACGGTGACAGGGGCCGGGCAGATGGCAGACATGATCAACAAACTGGTTTTGGTCGGCGTGGGGCTGATTGGCGGTTCGTTTGTGCTGGATCTGAAACGTTTGGGGCTGGTGGGCGAGGTGGTGGGCGTGGACACCGATGCCACCAATCTGGCGCGCGCGCTGGAGCGCAAGGTCATTGACCGGGCCTGTACCGATTTGACAGACAGCAGTGCGGCTGCCGCCGATTTGCTGGTGCTGGCCACCCCGGTGGGGACCTTGCCCGCCATTTGCCGCCAGCTGTCACCGATGCTGGCCGAGCACACGGTGGTGACCGATGTCGGCAGCACCAAGCAGTCGGCATTGCAGGCATTTGCCGACGGTTTGTCGCAACAGCAGGCACGTTGTGTGGCCGCCCATCCGATTGCCGGTTCCGACCGCCACGGTGCCTTGGCGGCACAGTTTGGCCTGTTTGCCGGCAAAAAGTGCATCATCTGCCCGCATCCGCAGCAGGATGCGCAAGCACTGGCAACCGTGACCGGTTTGTGGCAGGCCGTGGGTGCCGAAGTCCACCGCATGCCGGCGGCCGAACACGATGCGGTGTTTGCCGCCGTCAGCCATTTGCCGCATTTGTTGGCCTATGCCTATGTGCATCAAATCGACAGCCTGCCGTCGCGTGAAGCCTTGTTGCGGTTTGCCGGCAGCGGTTTTCGTGACTTCACCCGCATTGCCGCCAGTCATCCGGACATCTGGACCGATATTTGTTTGGCCAACCGCGAGCCCTTGCAGCAATTGTTGCAACAACAACAACAACAATTGGCCTTTTTGCAACACTGTTTGCAGCAAGGCGATGCGGCGGCGTTGCGTGCTTTTCTGCAAACAGCCCAGCACACCCGCAATGATTGGGCGGCACAACAAGGCGGATAAATGCATTCCAAAGGCATAAGGCAATATTTTCGAAACAAAATAATGCTTTTTATGTTCGTTTTAGTTTCGTTTTTTAGAGTAGAGTGTTTGTTTGGGTGCGAGTGTGAATAAAAAATACAATACATTTACACAAAAATAACATTTCAGCCCTTGTGTTGCATTGCAAAAAAAGGCACAATGGCAACCGTTGAGTCAGCGGCAACGCTGGCTTGGCAGTTTCTCCTCTATTTCTCCTTTGTAGACTTGGCGCATACCAAACCGGTATGCGCATTTTTTTTTGCGTGATTCTCAGCGCCACTCCAGCTGGGTGGTTTCTTTGACCTCTTCCATCACCACATAACTGCGGCTTTCGGCAGCAGCCGGCAGTTGCAGCAGAATGCTGCCCAGCATGTCGCGGTAGGCGCGCATGTCCGGCAGGCGGATTTTCAACAGATAGTCATACTCGCCCGATACCAGATGACACTCCAGTACCTGCGGAATGTGGGTCACTTCGCGGCGAAAATCTTCAAAGATGTTGCCGGATTTGGAGCGCAGCTTGATTTCGACAAACACCAACAGGCTCATGCCCAGTTTGTGCGGATTCAGGCGGGCATGGTAGCCGCTGATTACCCCGTCGCGCTCCAGCCGCCGCACGCGCTCGGTAACCGGGGTGGCCGACAGCCCTACTTGTTCGGCCAGTTCGGTCAGGGTGATGCGTGCGTTTTTTTGCAGCAGGGCCAGGATTTTATGGTCGATTTTGTCCAGGTCGTGCATCTGGTTTTTTCCTGTTTGAAGCTTTATTTTCAATAAAATATCATTTTTATCTGTATTAATACAGTGAAATTCACTGCAAATAAAATAATAAACTGTGTTTTTTCACTGCCTGCTTTTGCGGCGGTGCAGCAAACGGAGACAACGGGATGAACGTATTGGTTTTGGGTGCCGGCGTGGTGGGGGTGAGCACGGCGTATTATCTGGCCCGTGCCGGCCATTCGGTCACGGTGGTGGACAGGGCGGAACAGGCAGCCATGGAAACCAGTTTTGCCAATGCCGGACAACTGTCTTACGGCTATACCACGCCGTGGGCGGCACCGGGCATGCCGCAAAAAGCGGCCAAATGGATGATGAAACCGCATTCGCCGCTGCTGTTGCGGCCGGATGGCAGCCTGTTTCAGTTGCAATGGCTGTACCGCATGTGGCGCAATTGCAATGCAAGCCGCTATGCGCAGAACAAGGAGCGGATGGTGCGGGTGTCGGAATACAGCCGCGAAATGCTGCACCGCTTGCAGCAGGACGAGCCGGATTTGCAGTTTGAATACCGCCAGCGCGGCACCTTGCAGATTTTTCGTACCGACAAGGAAGTGGCGGCCGCGCAGAAAGACATTGCGGTGCTGCGCGACTGGGGGGTGCCGGTGACGGTGATCAACAATCCGCAGCAGTGTGCCGAGTACGAACCGGCGCTGGCGGCCGTGGCCGGCAAACTGGCCGGCGCCTTGCACCTGCCCAATGACGCCACCGGCGATTGCCATCTGTTCACCCGCCGCCTGAGTGCCAAATGTGCGGCCTTGGGCGTGAATTTTGTGTTTGGCCAGCAGATTCAAGCCATCGAAGCCGAAGGCTGCCGCATCCGTGCGGTGGTGGCCGGCGGCCGGCGGTATGAGGCCGATCATTATGTGTGCGCACTGGGCAGTTTCAGCCGGCCGATGCTCAAGCAGTTGGGCATGGATGTGCCGGTGTATCCGGTTAAGGGCTATTCGATTACCTTGCCGGTGCTCAACGATGCGGCGGCGCCGGTGTCCACGGTGCTGGACGAAACCTATAAGGTGGCGATGACCCGCTTTGACGACCACATCCGGGTGGGCGGCATGGCCGAGCTGTCCGGCTACACCATCCGGCTCAATCCGAAACGGCGGGCAACGCTGGAACTGGTGGTCAACGATTTGTTCCCCGGCGGCGGGGATACCGCACGTGCCGAATTCTGGAGCGGCCTGCGACCGATGACACCGGACAGCACGCCACTGATCGGCACCACCCGTTTTGCCAACCTGACCCTGAATACCGGCCATGGCACTTTGGGCTGGACCATGAGTTTGGGTTCGGGCAAGGTGGTGGCGGATTTGGTCAGCGGGGTGTCGCCGGAAATTGACACCAGCGATTTGTCCCTGATCCGTTATCTGTGAGGAGTGAGGCCGATGCGACCTTTGCTAGCCCAAATCCGCCTGCCGCACCTGCGTCACAATTTCCAAACCCTGAAAGATCTGCACGGCGGCAAAATGCTGGCGGTGGTGAAGGCCAATGCCTATGGACACGGTGCGGTGCGCTGTGCCCGGGCACTGGCCGATCTGGCCGACGGCTTTGCAGTGGCGGCGATTGAAGAGGCGCTGCAATTGCGCGAAGCCGGCATCGGCCTGCCGATTGTGCTGCTGGAAGGGGTGTTCGAGGCTGCCGAATACGGTCTGGTCGATGAATACCGGTTGTGGCCGGTGGTGCACAGCCAGTGGCAGCTGGAGGCCTTGCTGGCCCACCGCTGGCGCGAACCGGTGACGGTGTGGCTGAAAATGGATTCCGGCATGCACCGTGCCGGCTTTTTTCCGCACAACTATGCGCCGGCCTGGCAGGCTTTGCGGCAGAGTAGCCAGGTGGCCGACATCGTGCACATGAGCCATTTTGCCTGTGCCGACGAACCGCATAAAAACATGACCGCCGAGCAGATGGCGGCCTTTGATCTGGCGGTATCCGGCCTGCCCGGTGCGGTCAGCATTGCCAATTCGGCCGGCATGATGGCGCATCCGGCCGCCCGCCGCGACTGGGGACGGGCCGGCATTGCCTTGTACGGGGTTTCGCCCTTGGGCGGCGATGATGGCCGTTTGAAGCCGGTGATGCGCTTGAGCAGCCGCGTGATCGGGGAGCGGGTGTTGCAACCCGGCGAACCGGTGGGTTACGGCGCATCGTTTGTCACCACCCAGTCGAGCCGCATCGGACTGGTGGCCTGCGGTTATGCCGACGGTTATCCGCGCCACGCGCCTACCGGTACCCCTGTTTTAGTGGACGGCGTGCGCACCATGACGGTGGGGACCGTCTCGATGGATATGCTAGCGGTCGATTTAACGCCTTGCCCGCAGGCGGGGATTGGTACGCCGGTTGAGCTGTG
>JBHAET010000153.1:0-7868 GCA_041855705.1 Neisseriaceae bacterium | reverse complement strand
CAGGCGCGGAAAATCATGCCCTTTGGCCAGCATCTGGGTGCCGACCAGCACATCGACCTCGCCGGCGGCAATCTGCCGGTACAGTGCATCCCAGTCACGGCGCCGGGCGGTGCTGTCGCGATCAACCCGCAACACCACCGCCCCTGGCAACCATTGGCGCAAGGTTTCCTCCACCCGCTGCGTGCCCTGCCCCACGGCGGTCAGGTCTTGGTTGCCGCAATCCGGACAGATGTGCGGCACCGGCTGCCGGTAATCGCAATGATGGCAGCGCAATTGGCCGGCACGCCGGTGCAGCACCATTTTGGCCGAACAGTGCGGGCAGCCGAAGGTGTGGCCGCAATCGCCGCAAAACAGCGCCGGGGCAAAGCCGCGCCGGTTGAGGTAAACCATGCTCAAGCCGCCATCGGCATGGTTTTGCTGCAGCCACTGCAGGGCCTGCGGCGCGAAACCGTTGTCCAGCTTTTGCCGCCGCACATCGGCCAGCACAATCTGCGGCAATGCAGCGGCGGCATGGGCACGCTGCGTCAGGCTCAACAGGCGGTAATCGCCGCTGCGCGCCTTGTGCCAGCTCTCCAAACTGGGGGTGGCACTGCCCAACACCACCGGACAACCCTGCTGCCGGGCGCGCCACACCGCCAAATCACGCGCCTGGTAACGCAATTCGTTGTCCTGCTTGAACGAGGCATCGTGCTCTTCGTCCACCACAATCAAGCCCAAATCGGCCAAGGGCGTGAACACCGCCAGCCGGGTGCCGATCACCAGTGCGGCCTGACCGGTTTGTGCCCGCAGATAATCGCGGGTCCGTTCGCCGGCGGCGGCCTGGCTGTGCAATACCGCCGTGGCGGTGTGCGGAAAACGCCGCGTCAGCCGCGCCAACAGCTGCGGCGTGAGGTTGATTTCCGGCAGCAGAAACAACACCTGGCGCCCCGACGCCAAGACCGCGGCCATGATTTCGAAATAAACCTCGGTTTTGCCGCTGCCGGTAATGCCGTACAACAAAAACGGGACAAACCCGTCCAAGGCTGCCTGAACCGCCGCGCTGGCCGCCTGCTGTTCGGCATTCAACGAATGCGCAGGCGGCGGTACCGCACCATGTACCGGCTGCACATGGGCCGTCAGCCAGCCCTGTTGCTGCCAATGTGCCAGACAATGGCCGGCCTGCGGGTGCAGGCGTCTGGCCGCCGCCTCATCCACTCCACCTTCGGCCAAAGCCTGCCACAATGCGTGCTGCCGGCGGTGGTGCACCGGCGGGGGCGCCTGCTGGCGGCCGGCCGCATTCAGGCACCAGGCTGTCGGCACGGGCGGCAAAGCCGCAGGCCGCGGTTCTCGCAGCCCTTGCGGCAGCGCGGCAAACACCGCCTGGCCCAAAGGATGGTGATAATAACGGGCAGCAAACGCCAGCAGTGCGCGCCAGTCCTCCGGCAGCGGCGGCTCGTGATCAAAGACGGTGTCGATTGGCCGGATTTTGGCAGGGTCGATGTCCGGCACCACTCCGGCCGCCCACACCACGGCCGCCACGGTTTTGCCGCGAAACGGCACCGCCACCCGCACGCCAGGCAACAGGGCCTGCGGATGGGCATAGGTCAGCACAGGGGCCAGCGGGACATTGAGGGCCAGATGGTGGTAAATCACAAAATACTTCTGTCAGCACAAAGTGGGCTATTGTATGTCATTTCCGGCGGGTACCGGCAGGCAAAATGCGCTGCCGGCGCGGCCAAAGGCGCAATGCTATAATCCGCCATTATTTGTCCGAACCCTGCTGTCTGCATGCTCACCTATACCCCGCCCGAACATTCAACACCGCCATCCGCCTCCGAACGCCCGTGGCTGTTGCTGCTGTTGGTCTTTGTCTGGTTGTGGCCGGGCGTGTTTGCCCATGACTTGTGGGCGCCGCAAGAACCGCAATTGTTCAGCGTGGTCGAGCAATGGCGCGCCCAGCCGGACGGCAGTGTCCTGCCCACCCTGTTTGGCGAGGCCCATTGGCCGGCCGCACCGTTGTGGGTGTGGCTGGCCGCCCTGTGCCAATCCCTGCTGTCGCCCTGGCTGCTGGATGCCTATGAGGCAACCCGTTTGGCCGGCGTGTTGCTCACGGTGCTGGCGTTTTGCTGTGTCGGCGGTGCGGCACGCGAATGGTTTGGCCGCCGGCACGGCCGGACAGCGGTGCTGGTGCTGATCGGCTGCCCCGGATTGCTGATGCCGGTGCACCTGATGAGCAGCATGCCGGTGTGGCTGGCCGGAGCCGCCCTGGTGTTCTACGGCCTGTCACTGGCCCGGCGGCGGGCGATGATGGCCAGCCTGATGCTGGCCGCCGGCTGGCTGGTACTGTCCCTGTCGGGCAGTTTTCTGTTCACCCTGCTGCTGATGGCACTGGCCATCGGCCTGCTGTGCAACCGCCACTGGCAGTTCCGCCGCTACCGGCTGGTCTTGGCCAGCGCCCTGCTGTGGGCCTGGCCGCAAATACTGGTATGGCCTGTGTTGCTCTACAGCCAGTATCCGGCCGCATTCGATGTCTGGTGGCAGCATCAGGTCTGGGCGCCGTTTGGCGGTTTTGCCGGCATCAAAACCGGCTTTGCTGCCGGCTATTATCTGGAAAACCTGCTCTGGTTTGCTTTCCCGGCCTGGCCGCTGGCCATGTGGACCGCCAGCCGCACCCGCCTGCACGATCAGCCCTGGGGCGTGCTGTGTCTGGCCTGGCTGGGGCTGGTCGGCACCGCCCTGACCCTGATGCCGGACCGCTTCCAGGACTGGCTGCTGTTGCTGCTGCCGCCCTTGTGCCTGCTGGGCAGCGCCAAACTGGATGCCTTGCGCCGCGGGGCGGCGGCGTTTCTCAACTGGTTCGGCATCGCCACCTTCGGTCTGCTGGCCGTGTTTGTCTGGGTCGGTTTTGCGGCCATCAATTATGGCTGGCCGGCCAAGCTGGCCGAACGCGCGGTGTATTTCAGCCCCTATTACCGCACCGACATTGATTATTTCCCGCTGCTTGCCGCCTGTCTGCTGACCCCGCTGTGGCTGTGGGCGATTACCCGCAAACACATCCGCGGCCGGCAAGCGGTCACCAACTGGGCCGCCGGCATCACCTTGGTGTGGGCACTGCTGCTGACCCTGTTTTTGCCGTGGCTGGATGCGGCCAAGAGCCAGCGGCCGGTGGTGCAGCAACTGCAACAGACTTTCGAGCCCGACACCGTGGCCGCCCTGCAGGAGCATCGCCAGTGCGTGAGCGTGGCCACCGACAACCGTGCCGCCCGCATTGCATTTGCCCAGTACGGCTGGCTGAAACTGGACGCCGGTCGCAGCGACTGCCACTACCGGTTGGTCTCGCGCCATCCGCGGCAAACCGAGATCGAAGCCGGCTGGCGCGAAATCGCCGCTGCCGCCCGCCCGCGTGAAAAACGCGAGTTGTGGTCCTTGCAGCAGCGACTGCCCTGAGCCGGCGGGTGCATTTTGTCCGCACCGTGCAAGATGCACCCGCTGTCTGGGAAAATCAGGACATTAGCGATACAATCCGTTTTTACGCCACTTTCTGGACCGCACACCATGCACACCGAACCATCGCAAGCCAATGTGGATGCCGCCGAAATCGAAAAATTCAGCCAGCTGGCCCACAAATGGTGGGACAAAGAAAGCGAATTCAAACCCCTGCACGACATCAACCCGCTGCGCTTGGGTTACATTGACGGCCATGCGCAGATCAGCGGCAAAACCGTTCTGGACGTGGGTTGCGGCGGCGGCATTCTCACCGAAGCCCTGGCGCTGGCCGGCGCCCAGGCCACCGGCATCGACATGGCCAAAAAATCATTGAAAATCGCCCAATTGCACGCCCTGGAAAACCAGGTTGCCAATGTGGCCTACCGGCTCATCAGCGTGGAAGATCTGGCCGCCGAAACACCGGCTGCCTTTGAGGTGGTGACCTGCATGGAAATGATGGAACACGTGCCCGATCCGGCCAGCGTGGTCAATGCCTGCGCCCGGCTGGCCGCACCCGGCGGCTGGGTGTTTTTCTCCACCATCAACCGCCGGCCCAAAGCCTATGTCCAAGCGGTGCTGGGTGCCGAATACCTGCTGCGCATGTTGCCGCGCGGCACCCACGACTACCGCAAATTCATCACCCCGGCCGAACTGATGCGCATGTGCCGCCAGGCCGGATTGCAGACGGTCGATACCCGCGGCCTGACCTACAACCCCCTGAGCCGCCAATACCGGCTGACCGACAGCCTGGATGTCAACTACATGATTGCCTGCCGCAAACCGGCTTGAAACACCCACCCATCAGCTTTCAGGCAGCCTCACAGACCTTGGCAGAACCCCTAGACGGGGATGCAGTTCAAGGCGTAGCAGCGCAGCGAGTGCAGACATAACATGAAATTAGGCAAGCGAGCGAGCAACACACAACGCTTCAAATGCGCCGCAGATAGGGGTTTTGCACAGATCTCAGCCTCAGGCTGCCTGAAACACAAGGATTAATATGTCTTATTTCCAACGCCACGTTTTTGTGTGCACCAACGAACGCAACGACCCCTGCCGCCAAAGCTGCGGCGACCATCAGGCCGGCGCCGAAGCGCTGGAATATTTGAAAGCCCGCAGCAAGGATCTGGGACTGGCCGGCCCCGGGCAATTGCGGGTCAGCAAAGCCGGCTGCCTGGGCCGTTGCGAAGAAGGCCCGCTGCTGGTCATCTACCCGGAAGCGCGCTGGTATACCTATGTGGACGAGACCGATCTGGCCGAAATTGTGGAACAGGACCTGCGCCACGGCCAGGTGGTTGAACGGCTGCTGCTTGACCGCTAGGGTCTGTCGGCGATTGACCGGCAAAGCAGTTTGAGACCTTTGCAAAATACCCATCTGCGGCGAATTTCTGCGTTGTGCGCTGCTCGCTCGTTTGCCTAACTCCATGTTATGTCTGCACTCGCTGTGCTGCTACGCCTTGAACTTCATCCACATCTGGGTATTTTGCAAAGGTCTCAGCTTGTGAAACAAAAAAGCGCAGCAAGGTTGAACCCTTGGTGTGCTTTTTGCATTGCGAACACCGGTGGCCAACCCACCGCTTCACCACGCCCCCCAGGCACAACCGGCCGCATCGCGGGCCGACAATTGCGGCGGCCCGTCCAGCGGCCAGGCCACGGCGGCGACCGGATCATCCCAGCGCAGGCAAACCTCGCTGGCCGGATGATAATAATCGGTGCATTGGTACGCCACATCCGCCCCTTCGGCCGACAACACCAGAAAACCGTGCGCCAGCCCCGGCGGAATCCACAGCTGCCGGTGCGCGACATCGTCCAACACCACCCCCACCCACCGGCCGTAACTGGGCGAGTGCAGCCGGATGTCAACCGCCACGTCAAAAATCTGCCCGCGCGTACAGCGCACCAACTTGCCCTGCGGCTGCTGGCGCTGAAAATGCAGGCCGCGCAACACCCCGGCGTGCGAGCGTGAAAAATTGTCCTGCACGAACTGCAACTGCGGCAGCTCCAGTGCCCGGCGATAATCGGCCAGGGCAAAAGCCTGCACAAACAGGCCGCGCTCATCCGGCCACAACTGCGGCTGGATCAGCTTGACATCGGCAATTGCGGTATCGATCAGCTGCATGATGTACTCATGCGCACAGCAGAAAAGAAAACGGTCAAAAAGAAAGCGGCCATCATGTTCAGACAGGCATTGGACAAAAACCAAAGCCGATTATAACGAATGCGCCCGCCCGCCTCACCACCCCCGGCCATGCCAACCAATGCTGCCTGAAAACACGGTGGCGCGGTTTTCAGGCAGCCTCGGGCCGAAACCAGGCCAACTGTTCGCGCAACGCCACCACTTCACCAATCACCATCAGGGCCGGAGTGGGTGCCGCCGCAGCCAGTGAGGGCAATTGCTGCAAACTGCCGACCACCACTTGCTGCTGCGCCTGGGTACCGTGCGAAATCACCGCCACCGGCGTTTCGGCACTGCGGCCGTGGGCCATCAGCTGGCGGCTGATGTCTTCGGCCTTGATGGTGCCCATGTACACCACCAGCGTCTGGCGGCCGCGGGCCAGGGTTTGCCAGTGCAACTCATCGCCATCGGGCCGGCAGTGGCCGGTGATGAACAAGGCGGTTTGGGCATGGTCGCGGTGGGTGAGCGGAATGCCGGCATACGCGGTGGCACCCAGCGCCGCAGTCACGCCGGGCACAATGCGAAACGGGATGCCGGCCTGCCGCAATACCTGGCATTCTTCGCCGCCGCGGCCGAAGACAAAGGGGTCGCCCCCCTTGAGCCGCACCACCCGCCGGCCGGCGCGCGCATATTCAACCAGCAGCCGGTTGGTTTCCGCCTGCTGCACCTGGTGCGCACCGGCCCGTTTGCCGACACAGATTTTCTCGGCATCACGGCGCACCAGATCCAGCACCTCCGGCGACACCAGCGCATCGTACAGCACCACATCGGCCGCCTGCATCGCCTGCAAGGCGTGCAGGGTCAACAATCCGGCATCGCCGGGGCCGGCACCGACCAGCACCACTTCGCCGCAGGCCGCCGGCGTGTGCGATGCCAGCTGCTGCGCCAAATGGGCTTCGGCCGCGGCCGTGTCGCCACGCGCCACATGGTGGTCAAACACACTGCCGAACAACTGTTCCCAAAACCGGCGCCGCTCGCTCAGACTGCCGATCTGCGCCTTCACCCGCGCACGCCAACGGCCGGCCAGTGCGGCGGCGGCACCGGTGTGCGGCGGCAGCAAAGCCTCAATTTTCTGCCGCCACAGCCGCGCCAGCACCGGCGCCGCCCCACCGCTGGAAACCGCAATCTGCAAGGGGCTGCGATCAATGACCGCCGGCACGGTAAACGAGCAGTGCGCCAGATCGTCCACGCTGTTGCACAGCTTGCCGGCGGCCTCGGCGGCGCTGAAAACCGCGCGGTTGAGCACCGGATCATCGGTGGCCGCCACCACCAGAAACACCCCGTCCAACTGGCCGGCCACAAAGTGGCTGCCCAGATGCACCAGATGGCCTTCGGCCCGCCACTGCTGCAAGGTGTCGGTCAAATGTTCGGCCACCAACCGCAGTTGTGCGCCGGCCGCACGCAGCGATGCCGCCTTGCGCTCGGCCACATGGCCGCCGCCCACCAGCAAAACCGGCCGCTGCCGCAAATCGGCAAACAAAGGGTAATGTTTCATCACGCACGCCCATACTCAATGGCAAAAGCGGCATGGTAACGATGGTCAGGCTGCCTGAAAAGGAAGTGTTTTGTCTATCCTAAGCGTTGCCGGTTATATATGGAGAGACCTTTGCAAAACCTCCAGATGTGGATGCAGTTCAAGGCGCAGCAGCGCAGCGAGTGCGGACATCACATAGCGTTAGGCAAGCGAGCGAGCAGCGCACAACGCTTCAAATGCGCCGCAGATGGGGGTTTTGCAAAAGTCTCATGGAGACCGAGACCTGTGCCGTCCGGCCGGTGACAGATACGCCGCAACCCATGCGGGCACCGCCGGGGCCATCGTGCTGCCGTTTGGTTATATCCAAAGAAAAAACGGTTCTTTCCGCCGCCGCTGGCGCGCCTGCTAGACTGTCGGCCGATTTGATGACTGATCTGCCCATCATGAAGCAACCCCTGTTCTGGACACCGCCCGCCACCGACGGGCTGGACATTGCCGCCAAGCGCAGCGAGCTGGACGACCGCCTGCAGCGGATTGCCGGCGAGTTTGGCGACGTACGGCTGGCTTCCAGCCTGGCGGTGGAAGACATGGTGCTAACCGATGCACTGGCCCGTTTGCGGCTGCCGGTGACGGTGTTCACCCTCGATACCGGCTGCCTGCACGCCGAAACCCTGGCACTGCTGCCGCAAATTCACGCCCGCTACGGGCTGACGGTGGCCGCGTTTGCGCCGGATGAAGCGACTGCGGCAGTCTTTG
>JBHAET010000152.1:0-5199 GCA_041855705.1 Neisseriaceae bacterium | reverse complement strand
TTCCCGAAGTGGTGCGCGTGCTGCCGGAGCGGCGGCCGATGGTGCCGGCGGCCGGCAGCGACCTGTTTTCAGGCAGCCTGGAGCCGCAACATCCGCCCTACCGGCTGCCGGCGCAGTGTCCGGTGTGTGGCAGTGCCGTGTTGCGTGAAGCGGGCGAAGCGGTGGCGCGGTGCAGCGGCGGCATGCTGTGCCGGGCGCAGCGGGCGCAGGGACTGATTCACTTTGCCGCCCGCAAGGCCATGGACATTGACGGCTTGGGGCAAAAGCAGATCGAGGCACTGGTGGCGCAGGATTTGGTGCACGGCTTTGCCGATTTGTACCGGCTGGACATCGCCACCTTGCAGAAAATCCGCGACAGTGCGGGCGAGGGCGAGGCAGACAGCAAAACCAAGCCGCACAAGTGGGCGCAAAACATTCTGGACGGCATTGACGCCAGCCGCCGGCCGCCGCTGGCGCGCCTGCTGTTTGCACTGGGCATCCGTCATGTGGGCGAGAGCACCGCCAAGCAGTTGGCCGCCGCGTTTGGCGATCTGGATACCGTGCGCCGCGCGCCCGAGCCGTTGCTGGCCTGTTTGCCCGATATTGGCAGCGTGGTGGCCGCCGCGGTGGCCGATTACTTTGCCCGTCCCGAACAAAGCGCCCTGCTGGACGATTTGCTGGCCGCCGGCGTGGTACCGCAGTCGCAGCCGGCTCATCCGCAACTGTTGGCCACCTTGGCGCCCGAGCGCTGGTTGGCCCGCCTGCCGGGCATCAAACTGAGCGAAAAGCGCGCCGCCGAATTGTGGGCCCTGGCCGGCGGCAGCATTGCCGGTCTGTTGCAGGATGCGGCCTTGAGTGCGGCCTGGCAGCAATGGCGAGACCAACCAGAACATGCCGCCTTGTTGCAGGCCGTGGCCGACTTTCTGGCCAACCTGCCGCAACCGGCGGCCGTATCGGCACCGGTATCCACCCAGAGTGCGGCGGTGGCCGGCAAAACGTTTGTCCTCACCGGCACCCTGCCCAGCCTGAAACGCGATGAAGCAGCCGCCCGGATTGAGGCAGCCGGCGGCAAAGTGTCCGGCAGCGTGTCGAAAAAAACCGATTATGTGGTGGCCGGCGAAGCGGCGGGCAGCAAACTGGAAAAAGCGCAGGCTCTGGGGGTGACGGTGCTGGACGAAGCCGGCCTGCTGGACTTGCTGGCGCAATCGTGACCGCCAGGCTGCCTGAAACGTTTTCAGGCAGCCTGGCTGCGTTGCTTAGATTGAAAAATCAATTCCCGGCACGCCGATGACGGGTAAAGTACGTCCCTCCAAAACGGCTGCGGCCTTGGTTTGCCGTGCTCAAAAAGCGCAAGGAGTTCAACCTTGCTGCGCTTTTTGCTTGGCATCCGCACTTTTTACCGCACAAAACCGCTTCGTCGATCAATTGTCAACAGCCCTTAGGCGGCGGACATGAGATGCAGATTGCTTGTCACCAAAAGCAAACGCCATGAAGCTATTCGCTCCATTCAGCCAAGACATGATTCTCAACCCGATGCAGCCCAATCCCGGAGCGGAGGCCCGCCTACCGTCACGGCTTGAAAAGCCTGCTACGGGGAATGCGTGCTGATGTGCAAGATTTGTTGGGACTGCACTATCGGTGGGGATTTTGATGGCACACTGCACGTGGCGGCAGTGAGATCATCGTCGGCATGGAGCAACATTCGGCGCATGCCAAACACCAAGGCTTCAAACCGTGCGTGTGCTCGCATTCAAACCTTGTGCCAAGACTTCGGCACTGACGGGATGGCAGATATGCAGCAATTGTCGCAAAAGTTCAATCAAGCGTTCGGAATCGGGTCATGATGGTTTGCCAGACAGTGCTTGAAATGGAAACTCAAGCAATATGAATCAGCTCCCGCTTCAATAACTGTTCCAACGATACCTCCAGCGCATCGGCAATTTGTCCCATTACATCAATAGAGACAGACCGGCTACCGCGTTCAACTTCTCCCAGATAGACGCGGCTAATGCCTGCGGCGTGGGCGAGGTCTTCCTGTGATATTTCTTTCAGTCTTCTGATTTGTCTTACATTTTGCGCAAAAATCAGACGGTAGATGTGGACCGTGTCGCGTGTTTTTTCCATCTGTGCAGTATCTGGACAGATGGATAGTCTAACAAACATCTTTATACGTCTTATGGTAAATTATAGTTGTCATTGTGATGCGCAATGGTTAAACTAATGACCTATTGAAGCAGTGATTGTAAAAATATTTAAACCGGGAGAAATCAATCATGATGAAGAAAACCATCTTGTATTTGCCCTTTTTGTTGGCACTTGCAGCTTGTGGGAAAGAGCCTTCGGAAAGCGAAATCCGGGAGGCGGTGGCCAAACAGTTTGCCAATGCGCAAGCCATGGCTGGTTCATATGGTGATGAAGCAGTAACTGATTTTTTTGATGAAATTGTAGACGGAATGAGTGTGGATAAAACCGGCGCATGCGAGCAGCTGGATGAAGATGGTGACCGTTTTGCTTGTCCGGTGAAAGTCAAATTGAAAGAAATTGAATACAACGGTACGCGTATTGGTCCCATGGAGAATGAAGAGGAGGCTGTACTGTTTAAAACGGATGAAGGATGGCGTATTGGAAACCGGCAAAATATTGATTTTAATGAATCGTATTTGCCCAACCATTAAGGTTTAAAACGAATGAAGACCGGCCATTCGGGCGCTTGGTCCGAATGGCTGGTTTGAGCCGTTGCCATGGTGGATGCCGCCAAGTTCCGTTGCGGCTTGCTGAGTATAAAGGGTAGGGGAGGGGAATGTTTCAGCAACTTGATCTGGAGCTGGATGGTTTGGGTGTGTGTGCTACCCGTGGCACGGTGATGGCTGTGCGTGGCAAAGTCATAAAAGTGTTGCAGGAACGGGAGCTGAAAATGGAGATCGAGTCCTATGTAACACGGAGGGGGATGGTTTCAGTTGTTACGGGACGCGGGAATAGTCGTGTGCATGTTACGCCCTCTGATTTTTACCTCAGGGCAGAGAGTGAGACCGTTTTACATTGCGAGTTTTTTGTGTTGGATGAAGACAGCGGCAAAGAGTATGTCTTCCACTTGGAAGATCCGAAAATATCCATGCGCGAAGGACATGATGTCAGCATCGGATGGGCCGATATGCAGTCACAACAGGGGAGTATATATTTTTACTTGCGTAATCATGATCTTGATCAGGAGTGGTATGACAGTTCGGTCGTTGAGGTGAAGCGCAAGCTTACCGGTTTTGAACTGTTCAGCATCGGCATGAAATCGGTCGGGGGAATCTTTGCATTGCTGAGCATCATCGGTGGCCTGATTTGGGGCAGGGACATGCTGGAGAGTGGTGCGCTGGTGTGGCAGTGGCTTTGGCAGGCCGCATTCGGGACTTTGCTGATCCTGCTGCCGGGAATTTGCAGCGTCATTTTAGCCAAGTTAAAACTGCTGCCGCGCCACAATCCGGATCATCCAGTCTGGATTGTGATCTGCCTGGGTCTGATATTGGGCAGTGCCGGTGTATTTTCTGCAAATCCGGCGCTGTGGGCGCAATTGCTGGATGATTATCCCGGTTTTTTCCGCTGGGTGATGGCACCGCTGGCGCCGATTGTGGTTTTGGCATTGGTGCAGGGCTTGGCTGCTGCCAGCCGGCCGGTTAAAAAATGGCAGCAGCATGCGGCAGCGGCGGAAGAAAAATTTCGTGAGGCGGTCAGTTGGCGGGATACGGTGTTGGCCCGGGTACGTGACAGCGTGGCAGTCGGGTAGGTCTGGGGTCCGCACCGGCTGCCGGGTTCCGGCTGAGCCATGCGGTGGCATGTCCCGGCATCATGCTGTGCATGGGTAAGGTGGCAACAGTAGGAAGTAATGTCTTATCCAACTGTTTCTTTGATTATTTTAATCTTCATTAAGGATTGATCATGACAACGACAAATCAGTCATCAGGTATCAGCAAACGGTTGATTGCCGGTTTATTGGCCATTTTTCTGGGAACGCTGGGAGTACACAAGTTTTATCTGGGTATCAATAAAGTGGGGTTGATTTACCTGCTGGTTGCGGTATTGGGCTCCGTTCTGTTGATTCCCACTCTGGTAATTGCGCTCCTCAGTTTGATTGACGGCATCAAATACCTGATGTGCAGTGATGAGCAGTTTGAAACGGTTTATGTTCAGGGCAAAAAAGCCTGGTTTTAACCGGCCGTTGAAAAAGCAACCGGCAGCAAAAGATTCTGTTCAGACGAAATAAAACACGATAAACGGTGGGATTGATCAAAATGAATAAAACACTGTTCGCAGCCATGATGGCGATTGCGGCACTGTCCGCCTGTTCCGACCCCAAAGAGGCAAACAACGAAAATTTTCAGGCAGCCTTGCAAAAAGGTTTTGACGAAGGCAAGGCAAATTTCAGCAGCGGTGTGTGTGTACCAATTGATTTGGGTGGCATTGCGTTCGATGAGGCATCTTTAAGTGCGAAGGTACGGTCTGATCCGCTGTATATGCCATTGAATCCTTACGAAACCCAGCAGCGCCTGGAGGTTCTGGCCAAAGTGGGTTTGCTGGCACCGCAGTCAGGTGGGGAATCTGTCTATCAGGTTACGGAAAAAGGCAAGCCTTTGTTGCGCAAGGTGTCCAGAGCGATATATGGAAACTATTTTGCTTTTTGTACCGGGAAATTCAGTATTCAGGTTACAGCATTTTCCGAACCGGTCAATGACGGACAACGTACTTATTCGGAAGTTCGTTACCATTCTGTTCTGCAGGAGCCGGAGTTGTGGGTCAATCATCAGGAATTACGGACTGTTTTTGCCAATTTTCTGGAGCAAAAACCGGCTTCTGCTACGGTTTATCTCACTGATGAAGGCTGGGTAATGCAAGAGCGCAGCGACCAGTGAGCGGTATCAGACAAGGAAGTCGCCAAACGCCGGTCGGTATCATGGCGAAACATCTGTCGTGGCGGTGAAGAAACAGTGGTTTTGGGACGTTGTATTTGGCCAAAACTACAGACTTGTTGACACAACGCAACGGCAGTAATCCAGACTGAATACTTGGCAACTGTAATGAGATCTTTGCAAACCCCCCATCTGCGGCGCATTTCTGCGTTGTCAGTTTATACCCTTATAGGGTACTGCTCGCTCGCTTGCATAACCTCATGTTATGTCTGCACTCACTGTGCTGCTATGCCTTGAACTGCATCCACATCTGGAGGTTTTGCAAAGG
>JBHAET010000151.1:0-3983 GCA_041855705.1 Neisseriaceae bacterium | reverse complement strand
CACAGCAAGGCTGCCTGAAAACCGGTTAGCGGTTTTCAGGCAGCCTTTTTTCCATCCCAACCATTCCACCATGCTGTCCCGTTACGTTACGGGGCAAGCGCAAGCGGTATCGGAACGGCAGGCGGGTTTCATCTGGCATGCCGTTTGCGTTGCATCAACATTGCCCAACGGCAACAGAGCAACAAATTTCTGGACACCATTCCCATTCTGAGACCTTTGCAAAATATCCAGATGTGGATGAAATTCAAGGCGTAGCAGCACAGCGAGTGCAGACATATCAGATCGATAGGCAAACGAGCGAGCAGCGCACAACACAGAAATTCGCCGCAGATGGGTATTGTGCAAAGGTCTCTGCCCGTCAGGCTCCCGGACACTGGTCGCAGTCATTCAGCCGGCGGCCGGTGTCCAGCTTGGCCGCCGCATCGCGCAGGGCGGTGCGCAAGCCTTCTTCCACCACCGGATGGTAAAACGGCATCTCCAGCATTTGCGGCACCGTCATTTTCTGCTGGTGCGCCCAGGCCAGCAGGTGGGCGATGTGCTCGGCCGCCGGTCCCAGCATTTCCGCCCCCAGAAAACGGCCGCTGCCCTGTTCGGCATACACCCGCAAATGGCCGCGGTTTTTCAGCATTACCCGGCTGCGGCCCTGGTTGTGGAACGAGACTTCGCCGATCACCACGCATTCCGGGTTTTTGAACTGCGCGCGCACTTGGGCGTAACGCAAGCCGACGCTGGCAATTTGCGGATCGCTGTACACCACGCCCTTCGGGCTGCGGCGCAGGCCAGGAGCCACTTCCGGAAAGCGGCCGGCATTGTCGCCGGCAATCTTGCCCTGGTCGCTGGCTTCGTGCAGCAGCGGCAACTGGTTGGCCGCATCACCGGCAATAAAGATGTGCGGTATGCTGGTTTGCATGGTCAGCGGATGCGCCTTCGGTACCCCGCGTTCGTCAAGCACGATGTCCAGTCGTTCCAGCCCCAGCTGATCGGTATTCGGTACCCGGCCGGCGGCGGCCAGCAGATAGTCCACCACCACTTGGCCGCTGGTGCCGTTGGCACGGTAATCGACCACCACCTGGCCAGCATCGTTCAGCGATACCGCGGTTTCGGCATCCGGGCGCAGATCCAGCTCGGCGCCAAAAATGGTGTGTGCCGCCTGCAGCACCACCGGATCGCTGATGCCGCCAATGCCGCCGCCAATGCCGAACACATGTACCCGTACGCCCAGCCGTTGCAGTGCCTGACCCAGCTCCAGCCCGATCACGCCGGGGCCGAACACCGCCACGCTGCGGGGCAGGGTATCCCAGGCAAACACATCGTCATTGACCAGCAAGCGGTCGCCCAAGGCCTGCCATTGTGGCAGCAGCAGCGGCCGTGAGCCGGTGGCAATCACAATCCGTTCGGCTTGCAGTTCGGTGTGATCGCCGATGTGCAGGGTGTGTTCGTCGACAAAGCGCGCTGCGCCGATCAGGCGGCGCTCGGCCGGCCAAGCCGCCACATCTTCCAGCACAAAGCTGACAAAACGGTCGCGTTCGGCCTTGACCCGCTGCATCACGGCGGCACCGTCTACCCGGATGGGTCCGTCCACATGCACGCCAAACGGCGCGGTATGGGCGGCATGGTGAGCGGCTTCGGCCGCCGCAATCAGCAGTTTCGAGGGCATGCAGCCAACGCGGGCACAGGTGGTACCAAACACATGGCTTTCGATCAAATAAACATCGTCGGTATGGGCGCGGGCGGCACGGTAGGCGCCCATGCCGGCAGTGCCGCCACCGATGATGGCGACTTTTGTATTGATTTTTTTCATTAATCTATCCTTTTTGATAGCTTGATTTGCTCAGGGAAAAAAGAAGTTATTCAGGCAGCCTGTAAGGAGTGCAACAGGCTGCCTGAATAACCTCAACGGTGATTCAGGCGGGATGAATGCCGACCAGGAATGCGGCATTCATCCCGAAACAGGCAGGGCATCAGCTGGCCAGGTATTGCTCCAGCTCTTCGCTGCCGCCGATATAACGGCCGCCGATGAACACTTGCGGTACCGAAGTTTTGCCGGTAATGGCGCGCACCGATACGGTGGTGGCGTCTTTGCCCAGTACGATTTCTTCGTATTTGATGCCTTTGTCCTGCAAAGCCTGTTTGGCTTTGGCGCAGAACGGGCAGCCCGGTTTGGTGAACAGACTAACCGACGGCTGGTCTTGCCATTGCGGGTTGATGTATTTGAGCATGGTGTCGGCATCGGATACTTCAAACGGATCGCCTTCTTTTTCCGGCTCAATGAACATTTTGCTCACCACGCCGTCTTTGACCAGCATCGAGTAGCGCCATGAACGGTCGCCGAAGCCCAGACCTTCCTTGCTCACCAGCATGCCCATGCCGCGGGTGAACTCGCCGTTGCCATCCGGAATCACGGTGATGTTTTCCGCTTCCTGGTCGGCTTTCCAGGCATTCATGACAAACGTGTCGTTGACCGATACGCACAAAATGGCATCCACACCGTTTTGCTTGAAGGCGGCGGCCAGTTCGTTGTAACGCGGCAGGTGGGTGGAAGAACAGGTGGGAGTGAACGCGCCGGGCAGTGAGAACACCACCACGGTTTTGCCGTTGAACAACTCGTCGGTGCTCACGTCTTGCCAGGCATCACCGACACGGGTGTGAAATACGACGCTGGGGACACGTTGGCCTTCATGATTGGGCAACATAATATGGACTCCTTGGGATAAGGTTGGGAAAAGGTGTCGGCCGGAACCGGCAAAAGACCGTGGCAGCCGACGCGATGGGTGCATTATAGTGCGGGCGCTAAATTTGTATAATTTATTGTGCAAATAATATCGTTAATAAAAAACTATGAATTGGTTGCATCCATACCGCCGCACCCCAGCCCAATGGTGCGGGCAAATGATGAAAAAAGCAGGCGTCAGATGGTGAAAAATGGTAAATTCGGGCGATTTGATGTACGGTGAAACCAAGGCTGCCTGCAGCCGGCCGAGGAAATCATGTCCGACGACCATAAAAAACTCAGTAAATTTCTCAGCTATGTTTTGCGCCACCATCCCGAGGCCATCGGCATTGAGTTGGACCGCGATGGCTGGGTTGAGGTGGCGGTTTTGATCCGGCAGGCGGCGGCACATGGCCGGGTGTTTGACCGGGCCTTGTTGCAGGCCGTGGTGGCCAACAACGACAAACAGCGTTTTACCTTGTCGGCCGACGGTAGCCGCATCCGTGCCGCTCAGGGACATTCGACGGCCCAGGTGGCGATGAATCTGGCGACGGCGGTGCCGCCGCCACAGTTGTATCACGGGACGGCAGAACGGCATCTGGCGGCCATTCGGGAACAGGGATTGCAGGCCGGCTGCCGTCACCATGTGCATTTGTCGGCCGATGTGGCCACCGCCCTCCAGGTGGGCAGCCGTCATGGCCGACCGGTGGTGCTGACGGTGGATGCCGCCGCCCTGCATGCAGCCGGGCAGGCGTTTTACCTCAGCGACAACCGTGTCTGGCTCACCGACGCGGTGCCGCCGGCATTTCTGATGTTTGAATCACAGGCAGACTGAATTTATGGACACCCTCGATTTGCATTTTGTTGCCCGTACCTTGGGCTTGCCGCAGCCGGCGCATAATGCGCCGACTCGTGTGATCACCGACAGCCGCCAGGTGCGTGAAGGTGATGTTTTTGTCGCCCTGACGGGGGAAACGCACGATGGTCATGACTTTGTGCCCGCCGTGTTGGCGGCCGGCGCACAGGCACTGGTGTCGCGCGCAGATTGCGCCGCGCTTCCCGGCGCGTTGAAAGTGGCCGATACGCTGGCCGCGCTGCAAACACTGGCCGCGGCCTGGCGCGCACACATTAATCCGTTTGTGTTCGGCATCACCGGCTCTTCCGGCAAAACCACGGTGAAAGAAATGCTGGCGGGAATACTGCGCCACCGCTTCGGCGAAGATGCCGTGCTGGCGACGGCGGGCAATTTCAACAACCATATCGGCCTGCCGCT
>JBHAET010000150.1:0-3536 GCA_041855705.1 Neisseriaceae bacterium | reverse complement strand
CCTTTGCAAAACCTCCAGATGTGGATGCAGTTCAAGGCGCAGCAGCACAGCGAGTGCAGACATAACGTGAGGTTAGGCAAGCGAGCGAGCAGCGCACAACGCAGAAATGCGCCGCAGATGGGAGTTTTGCAAAGGTCTCGCTGTATCAGCCGGAGACTTTGGCAACTCCCGAGAATATGGATGGCGTACAAGGCGCAGATCCATGCTGCGAGCGCAGACATATCATATAGATAGGCAAACGAGCGAGCAGTACCCTATAAGGGTATCAACTGACAACGCAGAAATTTGCCGCAGATGGATATTTTGCCAAGGTCTCAAGTTGCCGGTCAGCTGGAGCAACTCAGGCAGATGTCGGCGGCCCAGGCCGGCGGCAAGGCGGCCAAGTCCGCATCGGTGTCGCTGTGCTCAAACGGCTGTGCCATGCGTTGCCGCAGGCGTTCGATCAGGGTGATGTCCCCTTGGTCGCGGGCTGCGGCAATCGCCTGTTCCAGCAAATGGTTGCGCAATACATACAGCGGGTTGGTGCGGTTCATGCGTGTGCGGCGGGCCGCGTCGTCGCTGTGCTCGGCGCGCAGGCGCTGGCGGTAGCGGGCCAGCCAGCGTTCAAACAGCGGCGGATACGGCCACAGGCTGGCCAGCATGGGGGGCAAGGCTGGTTCATCACTGAGCACATCGGCCAGATGACGAAACAACAAGGTGAAATCAATGCGCTCCTGCTGCATCAGATCCAGCAGCGCTTCAATCAGTTCGCGGTCGCCATCCCGGGTCTGCAGCAATCCCAGCTTGGCCCGCATCCGCGTCAGCCAGGCGGTTTCATAGTGAGTGACAAATTGATCCAGTACCGCCACCAGGTCGGCTTCTGCTGCCAGCGGCAGCAAGGCCGATCCCAGACACGATAAATTCCATTGCACAATATAAGGCTGCTGCCGGTAGGCATAGCGGCCGTGGCTGTCGGAATGGTTGGGGGTATGGTGGTGCGAAAAGCCGTCGATAAAGCCAAACGGGCCGTAATCGATGGTCAGGCCCAAGATTGACATATTGTCGCTGTTGAGCACGCCATGGGTGAAGCCCACGCTTTGCCAGTCGGCCACCAGCTCGGCGCTGGCATGGCTGATGGCGGCAAACAGGGCCAAATAGGGTTGTGCGGCGTCGGCACAGTGCGGGTAGTGGTGGCGGATGACGAAGTCGGCCAGGGTACGCACCGCATGGTGGTCGCCGCGGTGGTAAAAATATTCGAAATGGCCAAAGCGGATGAAACTGGGCGCCAAACGGGTGAGGACGGCTGCGGTTTCCGGCTGTTCGCGGTAAACAGGATCCGGGCTGCCGATAAGGGCCAGCGCGCGGGTGGTGGCAATGCCCAGCCCGTGCAGGGCTTCGCAGCCCAGGTATTCGCGGATGCTGGAGCGCAGCACCGCGCGGCCGTCGGCAAAGCGCGAAAACGGGGTTTTGCCGGCGCCTTTGAGCTGCCATTCCCAACGGCGGCCGTCGGGCGAGGTGGATTGGCCAAGCAGCAGGGCGCGGCCGTCACCCAGCTGCGGGACATACACGCCGAACTGGTGGCCGCTGTATACGGTGGCCAGCGGCGAATGCGGATAGGTGGCGAGGCTGCCTGAAAGTGCCAGCAGGTTGGCTTCGGTTTGCCAGTGTGCCGGCAGTCCCAGTTCGGTTGCCAGTGGCCGGTTCACCGCCAGCCAGTGCGGCTGTTGTAGCGGTGTGGGCTGGGTGGCGGCATAAAATACCGGCGGCAGGCTGGCAAAATCCGGTATGGTCAGGGGCAGGCTGTGGCTCATGATTCGGAGACCTTGGTCAAAAAATCAGATGTGGATACCGTTTAAGGTGCCGCAGCGCTGTCGCGACACATTACTGGCCATGCTGCCAATACGCCGCAGAGGGCCTTGGGGCGAGGGTTTTAATCGGTCAGGCAGACGGAGCCGGGTTGGCTGTGGCGCGCCGCCGGTAGTGAACCCAGTCAAAGGCAATGTTTTGTTGCGGGCTGAAACCGGACTGGCGGGTGACGGTCTGCCAGTCGGCCGGATCAACGGGCGGGAAAAAAGCATCGCCGTTTTCCACCGTGAGGGCCACTTCGGTCAGGCGCAGATCGGTGGCCAGCGGCAGGGCTTGGCGGTAGATTTCGGCGCCGCCGATCACCACGATTTCCGGAGCCCCGGCCACCCGTGCCAGGGCATCTTCCAGGCTGGCAGCGTGCTCGGCACCGTCGGCCTGCCAATGGTGTTGGCGGCTGATCACCACATTGTGCCGCCCCGGCAGCGGTTTTCTCGGCAACGAATCCCAAGTTTTGCGGCCCATCAGCACCGGTTTGCCCAAGGTGTATTGTTTGAAAAAGGCAAAATCTTCCGGGATGTGCCACGGCAAATCGTTGCGGACACCGATGCAGCGCTGGCGGTCAAGGGCGGCAATCAGGGTGATGATGCTCATGGGGCAAAATCCTTGTGCTGTGTGTGGGCCTATACCGCCACTTCGGCCTTGATGTGCGGATGTGGCTGGTAATCGGTCAGTTCGAAATCTTCAAAACGGAACGCAAACAGATCGCGCACCGCCGGATTGAGGTGCATCCGGGGCAGCGGGCGCGGTTCGCGTTGCAGCTGCAAGCGGGCCTGGTCGAAATGGTTGCGGTAGAGGTGGGCATCACCCAGGGTGTGGATGAATTCGCCCGGTTTCAGGTCGCATACCTGGGCCAGCATCAGGGTGAGCAGCGCATAGCTGGCAATATTGAACGGCACACCCAGAAAAATGTCGGCACTGCGCTGGTAGAGCTGGCAGGACAGACGGCCGTCGGCAACATAGAATTGGAACAGGGCATGGCAGGGCGGCAGCGCCATCTGATCAATCAGCCCCGGGTTCCAGGCCGACACAATCAGGCGGCGCGAGTCGGGATTGCTGCGGATGTCGCGCAGCAGGTTTTGGATCTGGTCGATGTGGCCGCCGTCCGGTGTCGGCCATGAGCGCCACTGGTAACCGTAAACCGGCCCCAGATTGCCCTGTTCGTCGGCCCATTCGTCCCAGATCGATACCTGGTGTTCGCGCAGATAGGCAATATTGGTGTCGCCACGCAAAAACCACAGCAGTTCGTGGATGATGGAGCGCAAATGCAGTTTTTTGGTGGTCAGCAGCGGAAAGCCTTGCGCCAGGTTAAAACGCATCTGATAACCGAATACCGAGCGGGTGCCGGTGCCGGTGCGGTCGTTTTTGTCGTGGCCATGATCAAGCACATGGCGCATTAAATCCAGATAAGGTTGCATGTTTCAAATCCTTGGTATCGATGCGCGCTGTGGCAGCGCGGCAAGCCGATTGGGGGTATCCGTTTATGGGTTGGGCGCCTGTGCTGTCTGTGTTCGCGGCCTCCACATCCGGGCCTTGGGCAGCGGTTTGAGGCTGCCTGAAAAACATCAGTAGCGGTAATGCCCCTTGATCGGAAAGGCAAACAGAATGTTTTCTTCGCGGGTGCCGCGGCCGATGTTGTGGATGATCAGCGGCGTGCCGTCGGCGGCACGCCGGTCCGATACGATGCCGATGTG
>JBHAET010000149.1:0-3149 GCA_041855705.1 Neisseriaceae bacterium | reverse complement strand
CCTAGGCTGCCTGAAAAACGGCAGCCAATGAACTGTTTGACTGTAATTTATTTTAACCAAACCGGGTGCCGGCAACGGCACCCACTGACTGGGAGGTGAGGGCGATGGCCACACAGGATGAATTGAAACGCATGGCGGCGCAAAAAGCGCTGGCGTTTGTGCCGGAAAACGAATACATCGGCATCGGCACCGGCAGTACCGTCAATTGCTTTATCGAGGCACTGGCCGCCAGCGGCAAGCAGATCAAGGGCGCAGTTTCCACCTCGGCGGCCACCAGCGCCTTGTTGCAGCAGCACGGCATCCGCGAAATCGGGCTGAACGAAACCAACGGCCTGGCGGTGTACATCGACGGTGCCGACGAAATCAACCATTCGCTGCAAATGGTCAAGGGCGGCGGCGGTGCGCTGCTGAATGAGAAAATTGTTGCTTCGGCCGCCCGCCGGTTCGTCTGCATTGCCGACGAAAGCAAATATGTGCGCCGGCTGGGCAAGTTTCCGCTGGCGGTGGAAGTGGTGCCGCATGCCCGCTCGCTGGTGTCGCGCCAGCTGTTGAAGCTGGGTGGCGAGCCGGAAATGCGCATCGGTTTTCGCACCGACAATGGCAATGAAATCGTCGATGTGCGCGGCTTGGACCTGGACCAGCCGCTGAGCATGGAAACGGCCATCAACCAGATTGCGGGCGTGGTGGAAAACGGCATTTTCGCGCGCCATCCGGCTCATGTGCTGGTCTTGGGCCGTCCCGGCGGTGCCGAAGTGATCGAAGTGGCATGATGCGGATCGGGCGGCAGAAACGCACCGTATTCGGTGCGGTGGCGCTGTCGCTGCTGTTGGGCTTGGCCGGCTGCCTGAAGCACGGCAGTGGCGACGGACAACAGGCGGTGGTGGATACGCCCTTCGTGCGTCCGGCACAGCAGCAGTACAGCGGGCAGGTGTTGCAGGTGAGCGATGGCGACAGCCTGCGCCTGCGTGACGAGCACGGCCGCGAGCGGCGCATCCGGCTGGCGTTTGTGGATGCCCCGGAAACCGACCAGGCCCACGGCCAGGCCAGTGCCCGGGCCTTGCGCGACAAGCTGGTTGGCGAGCGGGTGGCGGTGGCGGTGCTGGAGCGCGACCAGTACAAACGTGATGTGGCGGCCGTCAGTCTGGAGGGCGAAGACATCGGCCTGTGGCTGTTGGGCCGGGGCATGGTCTGGCATTACCAGAGCATTGCCCGCCGCCAGCAGGACCCGGCCGCGTTCGAACGCTATCAGGCTGCCGAAAGTGGGGCACGGACACAGCGCCAGGGCTTGTGGCAGGAGCGCCAGCCGCAGCCGCCTTGGGCATACCGCCGCGACCGCCGCCAGTGAGGCGGGCAGAGGCCGTTTCAGAGATTCCATTTGGTGGTTGTTGCATGAACAAACAGATTCGCAGTGAAATTTTTGCCCGTTTTCAGGCCGCCAATCCGCACCCGACCACCGAGTTGGTGTACCACAGCCCGTTTGAACTGCTGATTGCGGTGCTGCTCTCGGCGCAAGCCACCGATGTGGGCGTGAACAAGGCCACCGCCAAGCTGTTTCCGGTGGCCAATACGCCGCAGGCCATGCTGGATTTGGGTCTGGACGGCGTGATGGCCTATACCCGAACCATCGGTCTTTACAAAACCAAATCGAAGCACATCATCGAAACCTGCCGCATCCTGCTCGACAAGTACAACGGCGAAGTGCCGCAAACCCGTGAAGCACTGGAAGCCTTGCCCGGAGTGGGGCGTAAAACCGCCAATGTGGTGCTCAATACCGCTTTTGGCCAGCCGGCCATGGCGGTGGACACCCATATTTTCCGGGTGGCCAACCGCACCCGGCTGGCACCGGGCAAAAACGTGCGCGAAGTGGAAGACAAGCTGCTGCGGGTGATTCCCAAGCCTTATCTGCAAGACGCGCACCACTGGCTGATCCTGCACGGCCGCTACACCTGCAAGGCGCAAAAACCGCAATGCGGCGGCTGCCTGATTGCCGATTTGTGCGAATATCCGGCCAAGGCGCTGCCGCAGATGCCGCTGCCGAAAAAAACATTGTGATTCAAACCGCAGTTGCCTAAAATGACGACCAATTGTGCGCCGCACCCAGGCGCCTGTGATTCGATGTTGAGGACATTATGCAGCTTCACCCCAAATGGATGCTCACCGGTGCCGCACTGGCGGTGCTGGCCTTGGGCGGTTGTGACCGGATTGGCTCCTGGTTCGGTTCCGGCAAGGACGAAGGCGGTTTTGTGCAAACCGTTGAGCCGGCAGAAAAAGACAGCGTGGCCATGTTGTTGCCCGACTTTACCCAACTGGTGGAGCGCGAGGGTGCGGCGGTGGTCAATATTCAGGCATCACGCAATCCGGACCAGCAGGCGTTTTCCGGCGAGACCGATCATTACCAGCTGCCCGACAACGATCCGTTTTACGAATTTTTCAAGCGCCTGGTGCCCAACGCACCGGTGCCGCAGCAGCAGGAATCGGAAGATGAGTTCAATTTTGGTTCCGGCTTCATCATCAGTGCCGACGGCTACATCCTGACCAATACCCATGTGCTGGCCGGAATGGACAACATCAAGGTGCTGCTCAACGACAAGCGCGAATTCACCGCCCGGCTGGTGGGTTCCGACAGCCAGTCGGATGTGGCCTTGCTCAAGATCGAGGCCCAGGATTTGCCGATGGTGAAAATCGGCAATCCGAAAGACTTGAAAGTGGGCGAATGGGTGGCGGCCATCGGTGCGCCGTTCGGTTTTGACAACAGCGTCACCGCCGGCATCGTGTCGGCCAAAGGCCGCAGTCTGCCCAATGAGAATTACACCCCGTTCATCCAGACCGATGTGGCGATCAACCCGGGCAATTCCGGCGGCCCGCTGTTCAATCTGAAAGGCCAGGTGGTCGGCATCAATTCGCAGATTTACAGCCGCAGCGGCGGTTTTATGGGCATTTCGTTTGCCATCCCGATTGATGTGGCGATGAATGTGGCCGAACAACTGAAAGCCACCGGCAAGGTGCAGCGCGGCCGTCTGGGCGTGGTGATTCAGGAGGTGAGCTACGATTTGGCCAAAACCTTCGGTTTGGAATCGGCCAACGGGGCGCTGATTGCGCAGGTCATGCCCGACGGACCGGCCGCGAAGGCGGGTTTGCAGCCGGGTGAT
>JBHAET010000148.1:0-12352 GCA_041855705.1 Neisseriaceae bacterium | reverse complement strand
CTTGCTGTGCTTTTTGCCTGGCATCTGCGGATTTTTCCTCAAAAAACCGCTTCACAAGCCTTCTGACCACACGACCTAGGCTTGTAAAAACTGTTTCCGGTTCAGGTAGCCGATGTGCAGCGGGTCTTCGCTGCCGGCCGCGTCCGGACGGATCAGCAGGGCGTAGCGCTCTTTGTCGGCGGGTGGCAGCACGTCGTGGATGGGGTGGCAATCGTCCACATCCACACCGTGTTTGTCGTCGATGTGTGAAACCGCGCCGGCAAAATCGAAATCGCGGTAAAAGTCACTGGCCTTGGCCTGGGCAATCGCCTGTTTACTGTCGGGTGCCACCAGCAGCATTTTGTGGTGGTATTCTTCAAAGGCATGGGGCCGGTAGCCGCCCAAATTGATGAAAAACAGCTTGTCGCCGCCGGCCGCCGCCTCGGTGCGCGGCACCACGGTGACCGAGTGGCCGTTGACATGGGTCACCGCACGCCAGCAGTCGATGTGCCAGATGCCGGCCGCTTCCGGCCAGGCGGCTTCAAAAGCCGGGATCAGTTCGGCCGGATGGCGGGCGATGCCGAAGAAAACATCGTGCTGTTCAATCAGGCGTCCGGGCGGAGTGGCGCCAATTTTCAACATAAACAATTGCATGGTCTGTTCCTGCTTGTCGGGTGGCAAAACCTGATTATCGGCAGGCCGGTGGGTGGCGGCAAACGGATTATCGGCATTTTTGCATGAGTTTTACTCATTGAGGCTGCCTGAAATGCAATGCCGGACATTCAGGCAGCCCAGTCACGGTAAATGTCCCAGCCGAAGCGGGTCATCAGCACGCACAACAGCAGCATGAAGGCGTAGCGCAAATAGCGGCTGCCGCCCCACAGTGCCAGTCGGGCGCCGATCAGGCCGCCGCATAAATTGGCCGCCGCCAGCGGTAATGCCCAGGCCCAGAGGATGTGGCCGCTGGGAATGAAAAAGCTGAGGGCGGCAATATTGGTGGTCAGGTTGACGACTTTGGCCGCGGCGGTGGCGGTGATGAAGTCGTAGGCCAAAAAGCGCACCCACACAAAGGCCAGCAGGCTGCCAGTGCCGGGGCCGAACAGGCCATCGTAAAAGCCGATCAGGGCACCAAACAACAGTCCCCAGCCATATTCGCGACGGGTGAGCGCCTGCTGCCGGACAGCCAGTCCCAATTCTTTGCGCCAGAAAATGTGCCAGAACATCAGCAGCATCAACAGCAGCATGGCCGGTTTCATGTAGTGCAGCGGCAGGTGGGCGGCCAGGCGGGCGCCCAGGTAGGCGGCGGCAAAGGCCAGTGCGGCGGCCGGCAGCAGCATGCGCCACGGCAGAACGATGCGGCGGGCAAACTGGAGGGTTGCGGTCGCGGTGCCCCAGCTGGCGGCCAGTTTGTTGGTGCCCAATACGGTGGCCGCCGGAGTGCCGGCCGGCAGCAGGCCAAACAGGGCCGGGATCTGCAACAGGCCGCCACCGCCGATGGCGGCATCCATCAGGCCGGCCAGCAGACCGGTCAGCAACAGCAACAGAAGTTCGGATTCAACAGGCATCATCAGCAGGGGCAGGATGGCACGGATTGAGCCTACTGGCGCAATTTCCAACCGCTGCGCAAGACCCAGAACACGGCCCCGCCCAGCAGCAGGGTGAACGAGAGCACCACCGACAGCGACAGCCAGGGTGAGGCGTCGCTGTGGCCGAAAAAGCCGTAACGAAAGCCGTCGATCATGTAAAACACCGGGTTGGCATGACTGAGGGTGCGCCAAAACGGCGGCAGCGAGTTGATGGAGTAGAACACGCCGGACAAAAAGGTCAGCGGCATGATCAGGAAATTCTGGAACGCCGCCAGCTGGTCGAATTTTTCGGCGGCAATGCCGGCGAGCAGGCCGAAAACCGCCATGATGCTGCAACCGAGCAGGGCGAAAGCCAGAATCCACCACAGGTTGTGCGGCAGCGGCAGACCGAACCAGGCGGTGACCGCCAGTACGCCGACGCCCACCACCAGACCGCGCACCACGGCGGCGCCGACATAGGCGGCAAAAAAGGCGGAGACCGACAGCGGGGGCAGCAGGATGAACACCAGGTTGCCGGTGATGCGCGACTGGATCAGGCTGGAGGAGGCGTTGGCAAAGGCATTTTGCGTCATCGACATCATGGCCAGCCCCGGAATCAGGAATGCACTGTAGCTGACTCCGGGCAATACTTCGGCCTGGCCGCGCATGACATGAGAGAAGATCAGCTGGTAGAGCAGGGCGGTCAGGATGGGCGCGGACAGGGTTTGAAAGCCCACTTTCCAAAACCGCAGCACTTCTTTTTTGAACAGGGTGTAAAAGCCGGTCAGGTTCATGCCGTCTCCGTGCCGTGATCACCGGTAAGGCGCAGGAACACGTCTTCCAGGTCGGTTTCCATCAATTGCATGTGCACAATGGTAATGCCTTCAAATTTGAGTGCCTGCAGGACAAACGCCATTTCGCCGTAATCGGCCAGTCGCAGCAGATAGTGCTGGCCATCGGCCTTGATCAGGCAGCGGTGCAGGTTTTCAGGCAGCCTGCCGTCCAGTTGCAGGCTCAGGCGCAGGCCGGATTCGGACTGCAACAGGTTGGCGGTGCTGTCCAGCGCCACCAGGCGGCCGTGCTTGAGCATGGCAATCCGTTGGCACAGGCTTTGCGCCTCTTCCAGATAATGGGTGGTGAGGATGATGGTGTGTCCCTGGCGGTTGAGGGCGGCGATGAATTGCCACAGGCTCTGGCGCAGTTCCACATCCACGCCGGCGGTGGGCTCGTCCAGCACAATCACCGGCGGCCGGTGTACCAAAGCTTGTGCCACCATCACCCGCCGTTTCATGCCGCCGGACAGGTTGCGGGTATTGGTGTCGGCCTTGTCGTCCAGACCCAGCCGGTGGATGATTTCGTCAATCCAGTCATCGTTGCGGCGAATGCCGAAATAACCGGACTGAAAACGCAGGGCTTCGCGCACGCTAAAAAACGGGTCGAACACCAGTTCCTGCGGCACCACGCCCAGGCTCATGCGGGCGGCATAGGCATCACTGCGCACATCGTGGCCGTGGATGCGGATGTTGCCTGAAGTGAGCCGGATCAAGCCGGCCATCGCCGAAATCAGCGTGGTTTTGCCCGCACCATTGGGGCCGAGCAGGCCGAAAAATTCGCCGGCCTCCACCTGAAAGCCGACATCGGACAGGGCGGTAAAGCCGTTGGCATAGGTTTTGACCGCATGGTCTATGATCAGGGCGGGAGAATGATTCATCGGTCGGCAGGCAGGTTGGCAAGGGCGGTTGGCAGCACGAAGCGACGGATGGTTCAGTCGGTTTCGGCCCCACCATCGGCAGGCGTGGCGGCGGCAATCGTGTATTCCCCACTGGCCCAGGCGCCCAGGTCGATGCGGCGGCAGCGTTCGCTGCAAAACGGCCGGTAGCGGTTTTCAGGCAGCCAGGCCACACGGCGGCGGCAGGTGGGACAGGCAACGGTACGCGGTTCGGCTGCGGGCGGGGTCTGGCTCATTTGATCACCGGGTCGAAGCTGCACATCACCAGCCGGAACGGAATGTGGCCCTCTAGGGCTTTGCCGCGGGCCTGTTGTTGGGAAGCCTGCAAAAAGCGGATGTGGGTAAAGTATTTGTTGGCCGAAACCTCGGGCAGTGCGGCATGGCTGGCGGCCACATCGATTGCCAGCAAGTGGATGTTTTGGGCCAAGCTGTTGTGCTGGTAGCTGCCGGCCTGAGTATGGCAATCCACCCCCCAGCTGTTGCTGCGCAAAATGTAGAGCAGCAGGTAAATGGCTTCATAGGTGGGCAACAGACTTTGGATCCATTGTTGCAGATGCTGGCGTCGGGTGGCGCCGGGCAGCCGCTGCCAGAAATAATAAGAAGGCAAATCAAACGGACTGGTACCGCCGGGCACCAACATGCGCTGTTTGATCGCCATCAGCCATTCGTTTTCGCGCAGGTGCTGGCCGAACTTCTGTTGTACGTTTTGCAGGTTCTGCATGGCTTGCTGCAAGGCATCCAGCCTGGCCTGCTGCTGCTCCGGTGTCCATTGCGGGTATTGGGCGGTCAGGTTTTTCTGGCGCTCCAGCTCTTGCAAGATGTCCAGCTTCAATTCGGCCCGCGCCGCGGCTTCCATGATTTCAAACAGGGCAAACAGGGCGCTGTGATGTGCCCACTCGCAATCCAGGCTGCTGGTGTCGCGAAAGCGGGCAAACAAGTGCTCGATGCGCAAAAAATTGCGCACCCGCTCCGAGAGCGGGTGCTCATAGCGTAAGGTGGTGTCGGTCATGTCGGCGGCTTATCCGGGGTTGGGCGTCAGATATCGTGAAGCAAAATAAACAGGAGACAAGACGGGGCAATGTTGTATCGTTTTTATTGTGCTTGACCATAGCCGTGATGCAGCCGGGCAACCGCAGCCCGCAATTGGTCCGGGCTGCCGTCATTGACAATCACATCATCGGCCAGTGCCAGCCGTTGTTGGCGGCTGGCCTGCTGCGCGATGATGGCACGAATGGCCGCTTCGTTCAAGCCGCTGCGTGCGGCAACCCGGGCAATTTGGCAGGATTCGGGACAATCGATCAGCAAAACCCGGTCAACCAGGCGCTGAAACAACGGGGCTTCGGCCAGCAGCGGAATTTCCACCACCCCATAAGTACTGGCCGCTGTCTGGCGCTGGGCGGTTTGAACCGCCTGGAAAATCATCGGATGCAAGATGCGCTCCAAAGCCTGTTTTTGCTCGGGGTGATCGAACACTTGCTGGCGCAAGGCCGCGCGGTTGAGGTTGCCGTCGGGTTGGAAAACCGCCGCACCAAACTGGTGGTGGATGGCAGGCAGGGCGGCGCCGTCGGCGGCGGTCAGCGCGTGGGCAATGGCATCGGTGTCAATGACCGGCACTCCCAAATCGGCAAATGCGCGAGCTGCGGCCGATTTGCCGCTGCCAATACCACCGGTCAGGCCCAGCCACCAGGTCATGCGCTCAGTCCGGCAGCGTTCAGCCACCATTGGATGGCACGGTTGATCGGCTCATTGGCCACGAACACCACCCAGCCGGCAATCGCCAATGCCGGACCGAAAGCCATCGGCTGGCCGCGGGCTACTTTGAGCGCAATCGAGGCAATGATGCCGACAATCGCCGCCATCAGGATGATGACCGGCAAGGTGGTCACACCCAGCCAAGCGCCCAGAGCCGCCAGCAACTTGAAGTCGCCGTAGCCCATGCCGTCTTTGCCGGTGATGAGCTTGAACAGCCAGAACAGGCTCCACAGGCTCATATAGCCGATCACTGCACCCAAAACCGCTTGCGACAAGGGCACAAAACCCAGCCACAGATTGAACAACAATCCCAGCCAGATCAAGGGCAGGGTTAATTGGTCGGGCAATAACTGGGTATCGGCATCAATAAAGGTGAGTGCCAGCAGAACGGCAGTCAGCACACAGCCCATCCAGGCGGTTTCGTTCCAGCCGAAGCGCCATACCACCACTGCGAACGCCATGCCGGTCAAGAGCTCCACTGCCGGATAGCGCCAAGAAATCGGGGTTTTGCAACTGCGGCAGCGCCCGCCCAGCAACAGGAAGCTGAGCACCGGAATGTTTTGCCATGGACGGACCGGTGCCTGGCAATGTGGACAGGCCGATGGCGGAGTGAGCAGATTGAAGCGGGCTTCATCGGCCGCTTCCGCAGGCAAAGCCAACAGCTGCCGAGCTTCCCGACGCCAACTGCGCTCCATCATCAACGGCAGGCGATAGATCACCACATTGAGGAAACTGCCGATCAGGAGGCCGAGGATGCCGGCAAAGATAAGGTAGATTGTGGTTTCGGACATGGGGGTAGTGGTTTCAGTCGGCAAATGTATGTGTAGTATGTAGTATTCATTAGATACTATATAGGAACATAGTAGAGACAGCAGATTTAATAATATAGAACCAGCTTAATTTAATACTGGCCCACTAATCAAAAATGGTACAGAATTAAAATAAAGCAAGGTGAGATATGTTTGGTTTAATCGTGTTTTAGTTAGTGTACGGTAGAACTGTCTTTATCTGGGTCTACCGTACACGCGAGAACTATTATTAATTATGCGCATATACTTTAAGCAACCACATTGCCTAAGTTGAACAGCGGCAGGTACATGGCGACCAAGATAACACCGATAATGCCGCCCAATACCACCATGATAATCGGTTCCATCAATGAAGACAGTTGTGATACCGCATTATCGACCTCGTCTTCGTAAAATTCGGCAGCTTTGTTCAGCATATCGTCCAATGCACCGGATTCTTCACCAATAGAAGCCATTTGCACCATCATATTGGGAAACAGATCTGTGGCCTGCATGCCGGAAGTAAGGGAAATACCCTGATTCACCTTGGCGCGGATTTCTTGGGTAGCCTCCTCATAAATAATATTGCCGGAGGCACCGGCCACTGAATCTAAAGCCTCTACCAAAGGCACACCGGCAGAGAACAGGGTGGAGGTGGTGCGTGCCCAGCGGGCAATGGTGGCTTTGCGCACAATACCCCCAAAAATAGGGAGTTTTAGCAACCAAGCATCCACTTTTTTCTGTAATTTGGGTGAATTTTTATGCCACTGAATAAAACCAATCACACTGCCGACCAAACCCAGAATCACCAACCAACCGTAAGCTACAAAGAAATCAGAGATATTCATCATAAACTGGGTTAGTGCGGGCATAGGTACCCCCATGCCATCATACACTTTACCAAACTCGGGCAATACAAACATCATCATCACAATCACCAGCGCAATGGCCACCACCACCACCGCTGCCGGATAGGTGAGTGCGCTTTTCACTTTTTTCTTGATGGCTTGGGTTTTTTCCTTATAGGTGGCCAGTTTATCCAGCAGATGCTCCAATACACCACCGGCTTCACCGGCGCGCACCAGATTGCTGTAGAAACGGTCAAAATACTTGGGATGTTTGGCAAAAGCATCGGCCATGGCGGTACCTTGCTCAATGTCGCCGCGAATCTCCATCAACAGCTTGGTCATGGAGGCATTGGCATGGCCTTTGGCCACAATATCGAATGCCTGCATCAGTGGCAGGCCGGCCTTCATCATGGTGGCCAACTGACGGGTAAACACAGCAATATCACCTTGGGTGATGCGCTTTTGACGCCGGGCCTTGAGTTTGGTGATCTGAATTACCTTGATTTGGCGTCGCGCCAGTTTGGCACGGGCTTCGGCCTCGTCCTTGGCCACCACCTCGCCCCGCACAATTTGTTCGGTACTCAGGTTCTTGCCTTCAAAGCTAAAGCGCTTGCCGGATTGCTTGGTTTTGGTACTCATGGCGTTCCCTTTGTTGTAAGGGGGGCTGATGCCCCGAGCATAATGAAAAATAAAATAACAATAAAATTTCTGCTCCGAATGCAGTGGTCACATATTGAGCATGTATTGTCACGGTAGAGACGGCTTAATCGTTGGTGTGGGCCACCACTTCTTCCAAGGACGTTATGCCCTGCATGACCTTGAGCAGACCCGCGCGTCGCAGATCCACCAAACCTTCACTGTAAGCTTGGGCACGAATGTCCACCTCATTGCCGCTGTTCATGATGATGCGCTGCATATCTGGGCTGACCGGCATCACTTCATACACCCCGGCGCGGCCCTTATAGCCCTTGCCGCGGCAGCGGTCACAACCAACTGGGCGGTACATGGTCCAGTCTTTGGCCAGATCTTCCTCGGTAAAGCCGGATTTCAGCAATGCCGGAGCCGGCGGCCGCTCCATCGGTGCCTTGCATGAGCACAAACGGCGCACCAGCCGTTGGGCCATAATCAGATTGACTGAACTGGCAATATTGAATGGCGCTACCCCCATGTTCAGCATCCGTGACAGGGTGGCCGGTGCGTTATTGGTGTGTAGGGTGGAGAACACCATATGGCCGGTTTGGGCCGCCTTGATCGCGATGTCGGCGGTTTCCAGGTCCCGGATCTCACCCACCATGATGATGTCCGGGTCTTGCCGCAGGAAGGATTTGAGCGCTGCGGCAAAGGTCAAACCCTGTTTGTCGTTGACATTGACCTGATTGATGCCCGGCAGGTTAATCTCGGCCGGGTCTTCGGCGGTTGAAATATTGACGCCGTCGGTGTTTAGAATATTGAGGCAGGTATACAGGGAAACGGTTTTGCCCGAGCCGGTGGGGCCGGTCACCAATACCATGCCGTAAGGGCGGTGGATGGCTTCCAAAATCAGTTCTTTTTGAAAATCCTCAAAGCCCAATTGGTCGATTTTCAGGGTCGAGGCATCGGAATTCAAAATCCGCATCACGATTTTTTCACCGAACAGCGTGGGCAGGGTGCTGACCCGGAAATCAATCGGCCGGGCATTTTTATTGAACACCAACTGGATGCGGCCATCTTGCGGAATGCGCTTTTCCGAGATGTCGAGTTTGGCCATCACCTTGATGCGTGAGGCCAGTTGATTGCGGATGTTCAGCGGCGGACGCACCACTTCGCGCAATTGGCCGTCCACCCGGAAACGCACGCGGGCACTTTCTTCGTAAAATTCGAAATGAATGTCCGATGCTCCAGCTGACAGGGCATCACCCAGGATTTTGTAGATGAAGCGTGCTACCGGCCCATCTTCGGCATCCTCATCATCCACGTTAACTGTTTTGCTTTCACTGCCGCCGGCGCCCATCTCTTGGCTGATTTCATCCAGTAGGGAGGAAGAGCCTTGCGCCACTTCTTCCAATAGAGAATGGAGCTGGTCATCACGCACCACCACCAGATCCACACTCACGCCCGAGCTGGCAGTCAGTTTTTGGAAGGTTTGAATTTGGGTGGGATCGGAGACGGCCAAAAACAGGCGCCGGCCGCGTTGAAACAACGGCAGGCAGCGGTGCGACAACATCTGCGTTTCGGTGAGCAGGCCTTCCGGCATCATGCCACTGTTGTAATGTTGCAAATCCAGTAATGGATAGCTGAATGTCTTGGCCAGCAATTGGGCCAGTGCATCGGCTTTGATGATGCCTTTTTCGAACAACATCGGCATGATGTTGTGGTTTTTATTCAATGCTTCACGAAAATGATCGACTTGATCGGAGCCGATGATTTTGTGTTGGTACAGGACGCGTAATAAGCCGACGCTCATGGGGTACTCGCAAGTGGCATTAAAGTCAGATGGGTGTGGGTTTGAATGGCCGCCAAGCCGGTTGGGGCGCCGGCGTGGCACCGAATGGCAGACAGAGACAAATGCACCGGCGTGATTATAAAGTAAATTACTTTTTCAGGCAGCATGCATTGCCCGCCGACGAATGGGCTGGCGGCGAGTCCGACAAAAAACGGCGGTTTTTGACATCTTCAGTCGTGTTGGTTTGTTTGCTTTTGATTGATTTGGCGGGTGCCCGCTTGAACAGCGTTGTGATGTTTTGTCTCCAAGGGTAAGCGTCACACCGACCATCCTGTTTTTGGCGGGCGGGCGGGCGGGCCGGTTCAGGTTTCTGCGTTGTCGCTGGATTCCCAGTAATCAACGTGCAGCTGCAATTCCCATTGTTGCCGCCACTGGTTGGCAATCGGGCGGTAGACCGTACGGATGCGTGCAGGCAGGGTGTCGGTGCAGCGGAAAAACAGGGCCTCAACGGTGTGGCCGTTTTTGCACAGGCCTGCCTTCAGATGGGCCTGGCCAACCGGTTTTTGCCACAGTACGGTAAATTCATCGCTGAAGCTGGGCGGGGTAAACCCTTGTCCCCACACCTGGGCGGCCAGGTGGTGTGCCTGTTGCAGCGACAATTGATCGGCATCCAGGCTGCCGTCGGTCAGGTAGCACTGTTGCAGATCATCAGCATGCAGCTGTTCGGATGCCACTTGTTCAAAGGCTGCCTGAAAGCGGTTGAAATCATGGGCGGCAATGCTCAGGCCGGCAGCCATGGCATGTCCGCCGAATTTGATGATCAAATCCGGTTGGCGTTTGCTGACCAGATCCAGGGCATCACGCAGGTGCAGGGCAGCAATCGAGCGACCGGAGCCGCGCAGTTCGCCGTTGTCGGCCGGTGCAAACACGATGCTGGGGCGGTGGAAGCGTTCGCGCAGCCGGCTGGCGACAATGCCCACCACGCCTTGATGCCAGTCTTCGCGGTAGGCAACCACGCTGTAGCGGTTGCTGTTGATGTGTTCCAGTCCGGCCAATGCTTCATCCAGCATGCTGTGCTCGATATGGCGCCGCTCACGGTTCAGGTGATCCAGTTCGGCCGCCAAACGCTGTGCCGTGGCTTCGTCGTCGGCCATCAGGCAGGCAATGCCCAGACTCATGTCGTCCAGCCGGCCGGCGGCATTGATGCGCGGTCCGATGGCAAAGCCCAGATCAAAAGGCTGGGCCTGACGCCAGTTGCGCTTGGCCACTTCAAACAGGGCACGGATGCCGGGTCGCATTTGGCCGTGCCGCATGCGGCGCAGGCCTTGGGCCACCAGAATCCGGTTGTTGTGATCCAGGGGCACCACATCGGCTACCGTCCCCAAGGCCACCAAATCCAGCAGTGCGGCCAGATTGGGATCCGGCCGTTGCGGGCCAAACAGGCCGGCGGCACGCATGCGGGCGCGCAAGGCGCACAAAACGTAAAACATGACCCCCACCCCGGCCAGCGCCTTGCTGGCAAAGCGGCAGCCGGGTTGGTTGGGATTGACAATCAGGCAGTCGGGCAGGGTTTCGCCCGGCAGGTGGTGGTCGGTGATCAGAACATCCATGCCCAGTGACTGTGCCCGCGTCACCCCCGCAACGCTGGCAATGCCGTTGTCTACGGTGAGCAGTACATCGGTACCGGATGCGGCCGCCAATTCGGCCAGCAGAGGGGAAAGGCCGTAACCGTGTTCAAACCGGTTGGGCACCAGAAAATCCACCCGGGCGCCCATTTGTCGCAAGCCGAGCAGGCCGGTGGCGCAGGCGGTGGCACCGTCGGCGTCGTAATCGGCCACAATCAAAATGCGCTCTTGCCCGACAATCGCTTGCAGCAAGCGTTCGGCGGCCGCATCAATGTTTTTCAAATCGTGGTAGGGCAACAGCGCCGACAACTGGTCATTCAGTTCTGCGGCCGTTTTAATGTTGCGCGCGGCACACAGACGGGCCAGCAGGGGATCGGTGCCGGCGGCCAGCAGGGTTTGGTAGGCTTGCGGGTCGGGTTGGCGGGTCAGGATGCGGCTGCTCATGGCAAGGTTCCGGCAAACACCGGGCGGGCACGCCAAAACCGTGGCAGCCGCGGTTTGTGTATGTGAAGGGTGTGGTTTTCGCTGGCAAGCACCAGTGTTTTCAGGCTGCCTGAACGCAGTGCCCGGTACAGGGGCTGCGCCCATTGCCGGTCCCAGGTGGCCAGCCAGTCGGCATAGGCCATGGCGTCCCCTTGTTGGGATTGCGGCAGCAGAGCCAGGGCCACCAAGGTAGCCTGTGCTTTGCCCTGGCCGGCCAATTGCGGCCAGCTCTCGGGCAAAGGCGGTGTGCCGGCCCAGGTGGCGTCGCTGTAACAAATGTGTTGCGGCGATGCCTGACCTGTGATGTCCTGCCAGCACCAGACGCCATTGATGGGTAACAGACCCCGTTGTTGGCGTTGCCGGTTCAGTGGCAGGTTGTGCAGCAGCATCTGGATTTCGGTTTGGGCTTGCAGCAGGCGAGCGGCTTCAGTGCCGCTGGGTTTGTGGTGGCCGTCCAGCTGGCTGCCCAGATCCCAAGGAGGCAGTGTTTGCCAATTGGGTGTTTGGGGGCAACTCACCAGCCACCAGTCGGGATGCCAGGCGGTAAACTGCCAGCCATCGGCGGCAAACAGACGGTTGAGTTCGGCGCAGCACACCGCCGCCTCGGCTGCGTTGAGGGCCAATGCCGTGCCGCTGCGCAGGCTGATGCTGTGCATGCCGGCCTGTTGGGACAAGGGTGTGCACCAGAATGCCGGCTGTTCGGGCAGCAAGCCGCAATCGGCCCGTGCGCGTGAAAGCAGCGGGCCATGCCACAAATGGCGGGCCAGCAGTTGGCTGCAGGTGCCAGATGAGACTTCGATCCGTGCCCAATGCAGCAAGGCATTCAGGCCGGGAGTGTCCAAATCGGGTAACGGCAGGTGCGGGTGTGACCAGTGCAGGCCGGGCAGCACCCAAGTCAGTTGCAGCATGATGGCGGACAAAAGCGCGGATGATAGCGGCAAACGCTTGCCGCTTCAATTGGCAGCAGCGGCCTGCAAGCGTGCGGTGTGTGGACTCAGGTCGATGCCGGCTGCGGCGGTGCAGGCCAGAATGTCGGCAATGCCGGTGCCGTTGGCCGCAGCGTGCAGCGCCCACAGCAGACTGCTGCGGGTGCCGGTTCGGCAATAGGCCAATACCGGACCGTTTGCTGCGGCCAATTGGGCGGCAAAGGTCTCGGCATCG
>JBHAET010000147.1:0-6546 GCA_041855705.1 Neisseriaceae bacterium | reverse complement strand
GCAAAAGCCATTTAAGGAGATATCATGAGCGTTTTAATCATTGCAGAACACAATAACCAAAGCCTAAATTCCGCTACACTGCATGCCATTCACGCTGCCGCAAAACTGGGCGAAGTGGATTTGTTGATAGCAGGTTTTCAGGCAGCCGGTGTCGTTGAACAGTCTAAACAAATCAAAGGCTTAAGAAAAGTATTGCATGCTGATGCGGCCCATTTCCAACATGGATTGGCGGAAGAAATCGCACCGTTGGTTGTTTCTTTGGCCGGCGACTATGTCCATATCGGCGCAGCGGCGACAACGGCAGGGAAAAACCTGGTGCCGCGCATTGCCGCCCTGCTCGACTGCTCCCAAGTATCTGATTTAACAGAAATTATAGATTCCAAAACATTTGTTCGCCCGATTTACGCAGGTAATGCGTTCACAACAGTACAAAGCGATGAGCCAAAATTGGCGCTGACGTTCCGCACCACTGCATTTGATGCGGCAGCCACCAGTGGCGGCAATGCGGCGGTGGAAACCGTAACCGCAACTGCGGCCCAGAGTTTGAGCCGTTATGTGGGCAGTGAATTGACCAAATCCGACCGTCCGGAACTGACCCAGGCCAAAGTGGTGGTTTCCGGTGGCCGTGCCTTGGCCAGTGCCGAGCAGTTCAACAGCGTATTGCTGCCGCTTGCCGACAAATTGAATGCTGCTGTTGGTGCTTCACGTGCTGCAGTGGATGCCGGTTATGCACCCAATGACTACCAGGTGGGTCAAACCGGCAAGGTGGTGGCGCCAGAATTGTATATTGCGGTTGGGATTTCCGGTGCCATTCAGCATTTGGCCGGTATGCAGGACAGCAAAGTGATCGTGGCCATCAACAAAGATCCGGAAGCACCGATCTTCAATGTTGCCGATTATGGTCTGGTGGCTGATTTGTTTACCGCGGTACCGGAACTGGTGGCCGCATTGAACAGTTAAACCCGACATTGTTTCACGTGAAACATTGACCACAGGGTACCAGCAAGCTGCCGGAAGCATGTATTGCTTTCCGGCAGCTTGATTTTTATTGATGCGACAAAGGTCTCGATTGCCTTTGAGACCTTTGCAAAACCTCCATCTGCGGCGTATTTGAAGCGTTGTGCGTTACTCGCTCGTTTGCCTAACCATATGTTATGTCTGCACTCGCAGCGTGGTCTGCGCCTTAAACTGCATCCACATCTGGCGGTTTTGCAAAGGTCTCCTTTTATCCAATAGGGATTGACTGAAATGTCAGTTTTGCACAACCCACAGCATGTTTCATTTGCCTCCGACAACTATGCCGGGGCACATCCCGAGATTCTGGCCGCACTGGCGGCGGCCAATGGTGGACATGTCGCTGCTTATGGTCATGATCCTTATACTAATCATTTGCAGCAAATCATCCAACGCGAATTTGGCGAACAGGCTCAAGCATGGCCGGTTTGGAACGGTACCGGTGCCAATGTACTGGCTTTGCAGGTGGTGTTACCGCGCTGGGGTGCGGTCATCTGTGCTGCCACGGCACACATCCATGCGGATGAAAGCACTGCACCGCAAGCGGTGGGTGGTTTCAAGTTGTGGACAGTACCGGCGGAAAACGGCAAACTCACCCCCGAACTCATTGCCCATGAGGCGTATGGCTATGGCTTTGAGCATCGTGCCCAGCCATTGGCGGTCAGCATTACCCAAAGCACGGAACTGGGCACGATATATACGCCGGCAGAAATCCGCGCCATCAGTGCCTGCTGCCGAGAACATGGCATGGTGCTGCATATGGACGGTGCACGCTTGGCCAATGCGGCAGCGGCTTTGGGCGTATCGTTGCGCGCAATCACCACCGATGCAGGTGTGGACATTGTGTCGTTTGGCGGTACCAAAAACGGCTTGCTGTTTGGCGAATGCGTGCTGGTGCTCAATCCGGACAAAATCACAGACGGCCTGATTTATCTGCGCAAAGTCAATTTGCAGCTGGCTTCCAAAATGCGTTTTTTGTCGGTGCAATTTATTGCCTTGCTGGAAGACGGTTTGTGGTTGAAATCGGCACAACAGGCCAATGCCATGGCGGCACGTCTGGCTACTGGTTTGCGGCAAATCGAAGGGGTGTCGATAGTGTATCCGCCAGAGGCCAATGGCGTGTTTGCACACCTGCCCAGTGGTGTGGCCGATCATGTGCGCAAACACACTGCTTTTTACGACTGGGACAACGAAGGCACGGTGCGCCTGATGTGCAGCTTCGATACCCGGGAACAGGATGTGGACGCATTGTTGCAGGCAATTCGCAGTGCGGTGAATTCAATGGATGGTCCGGCATCATGAATGGTTGTTGCAGGCTGCCTGAAACGGCGGGCATTGTGGGCACCACCTTGAAATCATTTTGATATGCAGCAGACTTACCAAACGCTGGCGGCACCGGCCGAGGCGGAATTCAAAGACAAGGGCAGCCGCTTTATCGCTTTTGCCCATCCGGTACAGAATACCGATGAAATCAAACGGCAGGTGGAGACATTGCGCGAAGCGCATCACAAAGCCCGCCATTGGTGCTATGCCTGGCGCTTGGGTACCGACGGTAACCGCTTCCGTGCCAATGACGATGGCGAACCGGCCGGCAGCGCCGGCCGGCCGATTTTGGGACAAATTGATTCGGCCGGACTGACCGATGTGCTGGTGGTGGTGGTGCGTTATTTTGGCGGTACCCTGCTGGGCGTGCCCGGCCTGATTCATGCCTATAAAACCGCCACTGCCCAAGCCCTGGCATCGGCCGAAGTGGTGGTTAAGCCGGTATTGCGCTTGGTAGCGCTGCGTTGTGACTATGCCCACCTCAGCGAAGCCTTGCGGATTGCCAAACAGCACGCGGGTCAGGTAGTGGTTCAGGATTTGCAATGGGATTGCCAGTTGCAGATTGCTCTGCCCTTGGCTCAAGCCCAGGCCTGTATGGATGCTTGGCGGCAAACCCGGCACATTGTGCTCATTGGTGAAGACGCGCCGGCATGAACCGGCGTTTGCCTGCCATCGGTGCGAGGAATCCGCTATAATCCACTGATTTGATTTTTGCACAACAGGTGGCACATGAAGATATTGTTGATTGGCAGCGGCGGCCGCGAACACGCATTGGCGTGGAAGCTGGCCCAGTCCGAACGGGTGGAAACCGTGTTTGTGGCACCGGGCAATGCCGGTACCGCCGGCGAACCGAAATTGCACAATGTGGCGCTGGAGAGCCATCAACAACTGATTGATTTTTGCCATGCGCAAAACATTGCGTTTACCGTGGTCGGGCCGGAAGCACCGCTAGCAGCCGGTGTGGTGGATGCGTTCACCGCCGCCGGCCTGAAAATTTTTGGTCCCAGCCAATATTGTGCCCAGCTGGAAAGCTCAAAAGACTTTGCCAAGGCTTTCATGGCCAAGCACGGCGTGCCGACTGCCGCGTATCGGACGTTTGATGATGCGACGGCAGCCCACGCTTATCTTGATCAAAAAGGCGCGCCGATTGTGATCAAAGCCGACGGGCTGGCGGCCGGCAAGGGTGTGATTGTGGCCATGACGCTGGCCGAAGCCCATGCCGCAGTGGACGATATGTTGTTGGGCAACAGCATGGGGGCGGCCGGGGCCCGGGTGGTGATTGAAGATTTCCTGCAAGGTGAGGAAGCCAGCTTTATCGTGATGGTGGATGGCGAGCATGTGCTGCCCATGGCCACCAGCCAGGATCACAAACGCTTGCTGGATCATGACCAGGGGCCGAACACCGGCGGCATGGGTGCTTACAGCCCGGCACCGGTGGTGGACGCTGCGGTGCATCAACGGGTAATGGATGAAATCATTTTGCCGGTGGTACGGGGCATGCAGGCCGAGGGCCATGCCTACCGCGGCTTTTTGTACGCCGGCCTGATGATTGACGCACACGGGGCACCGTTTACCATTGAGTTCAATTGCCGTTTTGGTGATCCGGAAACCCAGCCGATCATGAGCCGCCTGGACAGCGATCTGGTTGACCTGATCGAAGCGGCGCTGGATGGGCGTCTCAATCAGGCCACAGCTGTTTGGAACACGCAAACCGCAGTTGGCGTGGTACTGGCGGCCGCCGGTTATCCGCACCAGCCGCAAAAAGGCGCGGTGATCACCGGCGTTGAGGCGGCCAACCGCCTGGGCAAAGTGTTTCATGCCGGGACGGCATACCATGCCGAAGGCGCATTGGTCAGCAATGGCGGCCGGGTGTTGTGCGTGGTGGGTTTGGGTGATGATGTGGCCGCTGCCCAGCGGCAGGCTTATGCTGCGGTGGCGGAAATCAGCTTCGACGGCATGCAATATCGCCGGGATATTGCCGACAAGGCGGTGCGGCGCTGAGGCTGCCGGTAACGGCCAACTGGCATAAAACCGGCACCTGTCTTATAATCCGGTGTCTGCGGATGTGATGTAGTGGTAGCATAACTGCTTCCCAAGCAGTTCGGACGGGTTCGAATCCCGCCATCCGCTCCAGATTTCCTGTTTTTGCCGGCCATTGTGGCCGGCTTTTGTTTGGTTTATGGCTTCGCTTTCCCAATCACGCCTGCTCGGCCATGCCCTGATTCCGCGCTTGCGCGCCCATTTGCGCCGTGGCGGCGTGGTGGCCTATCCCACCGAATCCAGCTATGGTTTGGGCTGTTTGCCCGGCCAGCGTCGCGGTTTGCAGCGGGTCATCGCCTTGAAAAAACGGCCGCAGCACAAAGGGCTGATCAGCATTGGCGCCGATTTGCCGCAACTGCAAACCTTGTTGCAGCCTTTAAGTGCGGCTGAGCAGCAGATTTTGCAGCACAACTGGCCGGCGGCCAAAACCTATTTGCTGCCTGCCCGCCATACCCTGTTACCGGCTCTGCGGGGCCGGGCCAGAACGGTATTGGCGGTTCGGGTGCCGGACCACAGCGGTGCCCGCCGCTTGTGCCATCAGCTGGGCAGTGCCCTGGTTTCCACTTCCTGTAACCGGGCCGGACAAAGGCCGTGCCGTACTGCACGCGAAGCCCGCCGCCGCTTTGGCCGTGCGGTGTGGGTATTGGACGGCCGTTGCGGCGGCCGGCGCAGTCCCAGCCAGATCATTGATTTGGCCAGCGGCCGGCGGTTGCGCTAAACCGACGCTGGCAGCGGCTTGCTCCGACCGTGAAAACGGATGCTGAAGTTCCATGTCCCCGAACGGTGCCTGCCCGTCATCGATACCCAACAGCAAACCGCAGCTGGTAGCCGATACTGGATGCCGAAATAAATCCGCACGATTGCCATGAGTGTGCGGATGGTTCCTGAAAACCGCTTCACCTGTTTGCTGCTGTCACATTAATTATCAACAAACCCCAGGCTGCCTGAATACGGCCGGTTGGTGTTCAGGCAGCCTGGGAATCTTTCCCAAAACCATCTGCCGCGCATTGCATTTGCTGCTTGGTCAATTGCTGTCCTTTATTTCCCGCGCACTTGTATTTCCACTTGCTTGCCCATGGCCCGATTGTGTTTGCGCTGCCGCGTCTGAATGACACCATGGTGCCAAGTGCCCAAATTTGAGGCCTTTGCAAACCTCCATCTGCGGCGTATTTCTGCATTATGAGCTGCTCGCCTGCTTAGCCTATCTATCTGATATGCATTCACTCGCTGCACTGCTAGGCCTTGAACGACACCTGCATCCGGGGATTTTGCCAAGGTTTCAAATTGTGACAATTTTGTGACAATCGCTTATGCTTGCTGCAATGGCGCCTGACGCCGCGGATGAGGACGGATACTGATGAAAATTCCTGCGGTCAAACCGTTGTTGATGATGTTGCTGCTGTTGGCACTGGCCGGCAGTTTCTGGTATAGCGCACCGTGGCTGAAGCTGTGCTACGGCCTGGCACTGTTTTTGTTTGGCATGCAGTGTATTGAGGAAGGTTTGCACAATGCGGCCAGCGGTACATTGGAGCGGCTCATGGCCAAAAGCACGGCGACACCGGTGCGCGGCATGCTGTTTGGCATGGGAGCCACTTTTGTGCTGCAGTCCAGCACCCTGGTATCGTTGCTGACCATGGCGTTTTTGAGCACCGGCCTGATTGCATTGGCCGGCGGCATTGCGGTTTTGCTCGGCACCAATCTGGGCGCCACCAGCGGCATCTGGTTGCTGGCAATGGCCGGCCAAAGCATCAGCCTGAGCCCGGCAGCGATTCCGATGCTGGTTTTTGGCATTCTGGGCGGTTTTTTCGGTGGCAAATACAAGGCATTTGGCCGGGTTTTGGTGGGCATTGCCCTGATTTTTCTCGGTATCGATGCGATTAAAGACGGCTTTCAGGCCGTTGGCAGCTTTGACCTCAATGCGGTCAAACTGGGCGGCATGGCTGAAATTGCCTTGTTTTGTCTGCTTGGCCTGTTGCTGACCGTGGTGTTGCAGTCTTCGCATGCGACCCTGATTTTGACGCTGGCCGCGCTGGCCGGCGGTCAAATCGGCGTGTTGCCGGCATTTGCGATTGCCATCGGCTCCAATGTCGGCAGCAGCGCATCCACGGCACTGGTGGGCATGCTGGGCAGCGAGCGTGACGGCCAGCGGCTGGCATTGGCCCATTTGCT
>JBHAET010000146.1:0-4713 GCA_041855705.1 Neisseriaceae bacterium | reverse complement strand
TGAACCGCGACCAGGCCGACACCATTGCCCGCACCCTGTTGCAGGGGCTGCCGGAACAGGCGGCAGCGCTGCCGGCCGTGCCCGCAGTACCTCCGGCCAAAGGCCAGCACCGCCGGCTGGCCCATCCGGCCAGCCAGGCACACATTGCCCTGGGCCTGCCGCTGATCCGCCGTGACGATCCGGATTATTACGCCCTGCTGGTCGGCAATTACATTCTGGGCGGCGGCGGCTTTGACAGCCGCCTGATGAAAGTGTTGCGCGACCAGAAAGGCTACACCTACGGCGCGGCCAGCAGCATGAATCCCTTGGCCCAGGCCGGCGATTTCAGCATCGGCTTTGCCACCCAGAAAGCCAGTGCCGAAGCCGCACTGGCCGATACCCGGCAGGTGGTAGCCGATTTCATCGCCAACGGCCCGACCGAGGCCGAACTGGCACAGGCCAAGGCCAACATCATCGGCGGCTTTCCGCTGCGCTTTGACAGCAATGCCAAGCTGTTGGGCTACTTGAGCATCATCGGTTTTTACCGGCTGCCGGATGATTTTCTCGACCGCTATCCGGAACGGGTGGCCGCACTCACACCGGAACAAATCCGCAGCGTTTGGCAGCGGCGGGTACAACCGGCACAATTGAACACAGTGGTGGTTGGCGACCCCGACGGCAGCCTGCCGGCGGCCGCATCGGCACCCCAGCCCGCGCAGTAGCCCGGATGCCGGATTTCACTATACAATGCCTGCCCGCCGGCGGCGGTTTCCCGTCACCGGCACTGCGCGACAGGTCTTGACACACCATGAAAAAACACAGCCCAAAAAATTTCGAAGACGCCCTGGCACAGCTGGAAAGCCTGACCGAAGCGATGCAAAACAATGACCTGCCGCTGGAGGAAGCCTTGGCAGCCTATCAGCGCGGCCAGGAACTGGTGCACTACTGCCAGCAAAAACTGGCCGAAGTGGAGCAAAAACTGCAGGTACTGGAAGGCGGCGAATTGAAGGAGTTGCAACTGGATGGCCACGAATAACGATTTTGCCGCCTGGCAGCAACACGCCCAGGCACAAACCGAACAGGTACTGGCCCGCCTGCTGCTGCCGGCCGAACAAGTGCCCGCGCGGTTGCACCAAGCCATGCGTTATGTGATGCTCGACGGCGGCAAGCGGCTGCGTCCGCTGCTGGTGCTGGCCGCCGCCCGGCTGGGGCAGGCCGAACAAAGCGCACTGGCGCACGCGCTGGCGGCCGTGGAGTGCATTCATGTCTATTCGCTGGTACATGACGACATGCCGGAAATGGACAACGACAGCCTGCGCCGCGGCAAACCCACTTGCCACATTGCCTACGATCAGGCCACGGCCTTGCTGGTGGGCGATGCCCTGCAAAGCCTGGCCTTCGAGCTGGCAAGCCGCCCCAGCGGACTGCCGGCGGCCCGCCAGCTGCAGATGGTGCACACCTTGGCGCAGGCTTCAGGCAGCCTCGGCATGGCCGGTGGCCAGGCCATCGATTTGCAGCACGTCGGCTGCCCGATGGACCAGGCGGCTCTGGAGCAGATGCACCGCCTGAAAACCGGCGCCCTGATCCGTGCATCGGTGGCGCTCGGCGCCCTGGCCTGTCCCGACATTGACGACACGGCACTGGCATCGCTGGACACCTACGCCGCCCATTTGGGGCTTGCCTTTCAGGTGATCGACGATGTGCTGGACCACGAAGCCGACACCGCCACACTGGGCAAAACCGCCGGCAAGGATGCCGCCGCCGACAAACCGACCTATGTGCGGCTGCTGGGTTTGGCACCCGCCCGCCAATACGCACAACAACTGACCGACGCGGCGCTGGCGGTGCTGGCCGGTTTCGATGACCGTGCCGACCCCTTGCGCGCCTTGGCCCGCTTTGTGATCGACCGCCGTTACTGATGCCCGCCGGCAGCATGCCGCCGACCGGGCCCGTTGTCCGGCCGGGCCAAGCAACACCGTCGCCGTTTGGGTGTGGATTCACGATATGGAACCGAATACCGCTTTATTGCAAGGCTTGAATCCCGAACAACTGGCGGCCGTCACTTGGCCGCCAGCCGCCGCCTTGGTGCTGGCCGGTGCCGGCAGCGGCAAAACCCGGGTTCTCACCACCCGCATCGCCTGGCTGCTGCAAACCGGCCAGGCCAGCGTGCATTCGGTGCTGGCCGTCACCTTTACCAACAAGGCGGCACGCGAAATGCACACCCGGCTGGGCGCCATGCTGCCGCTCAATCTGCGGCCGATGTGGCTGGGCACCTTCCACGGCCTGTGCCACCGCTTCCTGCGCCTGCACCACAAAGACGCCGGCCTGCCGCCCACCTTCCAGATTCTCGACAGCGCCGACCAGCTTGCCCTGATCAAACGCCTGCTCAAACAACTGAACATTGCCGACACCATTCTGGCGCCGCGCAGCCTGCAGGGCTTTGTCAATGCCCAAAAAGAAGCCGGCCTGCGCGCCGGACAACTGCAGGCCGGCGATGCGTTTGAAGGACGGATGATCGAATGCTACGCCGCCTACGATGCGCTGTGCCAACAGGAAGGCGTGGTCGATTTTGCCGAACTGATGCTGCGCAGCTACGAGGTATTGAACCGGCATCCCCTGCTGTGCCAGCATTACCAAAACCGCTTCAACCACATTCTGGTGGACGAATTTCAGGACACCAACAAATTGCAGTACGCCTGGCTCAAACTGTTGGCCGGCGGTGGCGCGGCGCTGTTTGCAGTGGGCGATGACGACCAGAGCATTTACCGTTTCCGCGGCGCGCATGTGGGCAATATGGCGCAACTGATGCGTGATTTTGCGATTGACGTCCCCATCAAGCTGGAGCAGAACTACCGCTCGCACGGCCATATCCTGACCGCCGCCAATGCCCTGATTGAACACAACCGCGAACGGCTGGGCAAAAACCTGCGCACCGATGCGGCCGACGGCGAAAAAATCCGCCTGTTGCAGGCCGATGACGATGGCGCCGAGGCCGAATTCGTGATTGACGAAGCGCGCGCCCTGCAACGCGAAGGCTGGACCTTGGACCAGATGGCGGTGCTCTACCGCAGCAATGCCCAGTCGCGGGTACTGGAGCAGGCGCTGTTCCGTGCCGGCCTGCCCTACAAAATCTATGGCGGCCTGCGCTTTTACGAGCGCCAGGAAATCAAACACGCCCTGGCCTATTTGCGGCTGGCGGTCAATCCGCACGACGACAACGCCCTACTGCGGGTCATCAACATGCCGGCGCGCGGCATTGGCAGCCGCAGCATCGAAAATCTGCAGGCCGCCGCGGCCGAAGCCGGTACCTCACTGTGGCAGGCCGCCGGCCGGCTGGCGGCCAAACAGGCCAAGCTGGCGGCCTTTGTGCAACTGATCGAAGGGTTGCAATCGCACATCGGCACCAGCAGTCTGGCCGACACCATGCGTGCCGTGGTGCACGACAGCGGCCTAATGGCGCACTACCAGCAGCAAAAAGGCGAACAGCAGGAACGGCTGGAAAACCTGAACGAACTGATCAGTGCCGCCGTGGCCTTCAAGGCCGACGACAGCCATTTTGAAACGCTGCCTGAAAACGGCCGTACCGATCCGGCGTTTGCGGTACTGGCTTTTTTAAGCAATGCGGCACTGGAATCGGGCGAACACCAAGCCGGCGAAGGCGAAGCCGCCTTGCAGCTGATGACGGTGCACGCGGCCAAGGGGCTGGAATTTGACGCCGTGTTTCTCACCGGCATGGAAGAAGGATTGTTCCCCAGCGAATACAGCCTGGCCGAACGCGGCGGGCTGGAAGAAGAACGCCGGCTGATGTATGTGGCGATTACCCGTGCCCGCCGGCGCCTGTACCTGAGCATGGCCCGCCAGCGCCTGCTGCACGGCCAAACCCATTTTGGCGTGTTGTCGCGCTTTGTCGGCGAAATCCCGCCGCAGGTCTTGCACCTGCTGTCAGCGGCCGCCCACCACCACACCGGCCAGTACCCTGGCCCACAACCGGTACGCCAAACCGAAGCTCCGCTGCCGGCCGCCGATTATCACGGTTTTGCCCTTGGCCAGAACGTGCGGCATGACAAATTCGGCACCGGCGTGATCATTGATGCCTGCGACAAAGGCCACAGCGCCCGGCTGACCATCAACTTCGGCAAACAGGGCATCAAGGAGCTGGACACCGCTTTTGCCCGGCTCACACCGGTACACTGAGCGCCGGCCACCGTACCGCCCCGGATGGGCACCCTCTCCCACACCACCGACCACAGGAGGACACACCATGAGCGCACCCGATCTGATCAGCCGCCACAAAATGTTTGGCGGCCATCACGAACGTTACCGGCACCAGAGTGAAGCCACCGGCACCGAGATGACCTTTGCCGTCTACCTGCCGCCACGCGCCCTGCAAGGCTATGCGGTGCCGGCCCTGTACTGGCTCTCCGGCCTGACCTGCACCGATGAAAATTTTAGCACCAAGGCCGGTGCCCAGCGGCTGGCTGCCGAATGGGGGGTGGCGCTGGTGATGCCCGACACCAGCCCGCGCGGGACGGACGTGGCCGATGATGCGGCGTACGATTTGGGCCAGGGCGCCGGCTTTTATGTCAATGCCACCCAAACACCGTGGGCGGCGCATTACCGCATGTACGATTATGTGGCAACAGAATTGCCGGCCCTGATCGAGGCACATTTTCCGGTCACCGATCAGCGCAGCATTTTCGGCCACAGCATGGGGGGCCACGGCGCACTGATGAT
>JBHAET010000145.1:0-14100 GCA_041855705.1 Neisseriaceae bacterium | reverse complement strand
TGGAAAAGGCGTGGCGTGCCTGCATGCGCCGTGCCAACGGGACGCCGAATGTGATTCTGGCGGGGGCGGATTTCATCGATGCCTACCGCAAGGCGGCGCAAACCGATGGGACGATTGGTGCGGCCATCCGTCATGTGACCGATTCCGGCAAGGGCGGCATCAGTGCGGACATGTCCACCACCGGCCTGTACTGGAAGGGTGTGCCGATTGAGTATTGCCCGGAATGGGACGATAACTTCGGCGGGGCTGACAGTCCGAGTGTGGATTGGAGCAAGCGCTGCTACTTCCTGAACATGAACCATCTGTTCCTGCGTCCGATTGCCGGTAGCGATTTTGTGACCCGTCACCCGCCGCGCAGCAAGGAAAACTACAACCACTATTGGGCCTTGCTGTGGCGTGGTGCGCTGACCATGAATATGCCGTCTGCGCATGCGGTGTTGGCTCTGGCTTAATCAACCTTCTGCCCGGCATGGCGTCGGGCAGCTTTTGTTTCCGGTTCAAGAAAGGATGTTTTATGTTGGTCTATCTGTATGCTTTGTTGGTGCGCCGCAATATCGATACGGCGGTGCGGGTGGAGGTGCCGCGCCATGAGGCGGAAATTCTGCGTGCGGTCCATGGTTCGGAAAGTGTGGAATTGCTGCAGGCGGAGCCTGTGGGTACGTTTGCGGTGAGTGAGCATGGCTATGAGGAACGCGAGCGACTGAATGCCAAGTATGGTATGCGCAGCCCGGATACCGGCTGGACGGATTTCATGTTTCCGTCCGATGTGCTGTTGATGCAGGCCGTGGCTGCCGGTGCGGCTCCGGAGCATGAGGATGATGCAGATGATGGCACTTTGCTGGCGCCGGCAGAGCCTGCCAAGCCTGCGGGTCGCCGCAAGAAAGATGCCGTTCATGCGCCCGCAGTTTAAGACGCTGGCGGAGTTGCGTCAGGATCTGGCGGTGTCGCTGGGTTTTGGTGCCGTTGCCGGGGTGGTGGATTTGCAGATTCCCTTTCTGACCCAGATTTTGCAGCAGGCGCAGGACCAGTTGTGGCGTGATGTGCGCTGGCGGCATTTGCTGCGCACGCATTTGGAAGATTTGGGCATGAATCAGCGGGTGCTGGACTTGCCGAACGATTTTGCGATTGGGGAGCTGCAGGCGGTTTATTGTGCAGACGGTTCCGGCTGGCGGCAGCTGTGCCGGCCGATTCCCGGGAATGCAGATCAGTGGCATCCGGGGATGCCGCTGAGGTTTGATGTGTCGGCACGCTATGACAGCCGGTATGTGCAGATTGAGTTTTGGCCGGTGCCGGAATCTTTGGTGCAGGTGCGGGTAGATTATTACGCTGCACCGGCCCGTTTTACCCATAACGATGACCGGGCCAGTGTGCCGGATGATTTGCTGCTGACTTTGGCGATTGTGATGGGCAAGGGGCATTATCGGCAGCCGGATGTGCAACTGTATGCTGACCGGTTTACCAATATGCTGCGGCATGCCAAGGCCGATAATTTCGGGGCGGATGGGGAGCTGCGCCAATTGCCGGAGCGCGATCCGTATGCGCAAGCTGTGCGGGGGTGACGGATGCCGGCGATTACGTTTGACCGTTTTGATGGCGGCTTGGATGTGCGGCAATTGGCCAGTTCGGCGGATGCCAACCGGTTGCGCACGCTGACCAATGCCTATGTGACCACTGGGCGCACCATCCGCAAGCGGCCGGGTTTGCGCAAGGTGGCTGATATTCAAGCCGGGGTTTTCGGGCTGTTCAGCGGGTTGGATGCGTTGTGGACGTTTTCGAGGTTTGAAACGGTGCATGCTTATTTCCCGGAATTGAAGCATGCCAGGATTGTCGATGCCGGTACGTCACCCATGGTGGGGGTGGTGCATGTGGAGGTGTTCAACGGGTTTTTATACGTTTGTGTGCGCTATGCCGACAACACTCTGCGGCACCATTATTTGGACGGCAGCGGACAGACCGTTATTGCCGATGCCAATTGCCCACATTCGGCCGGTTTTGTCAAAAAGGCCGGCAAGATTTTTGCCATCAAAGATGATGTGGTTCGCTTTTCGGCCACCGGTAATGCGCGGGACTGGACCACGCAGGACGATGCCGGTTTTTTGCCGGTGGCGTTGCAGCAGAGCGTGAACAATAAGCCTGTGGCCCTGGGTGAGTACAACGATAATCTGGTGGTGTTCTTTGAGGATTCGGCACAGATTTGGCAGGTGGACCCTAATCCGTCCCTGCACCGGCTGGTCAGTACGGTGCCGATCGGGACGCGCTATGCATACAGCCATGCCAATATGGGCAGTGACATTTTCTTTTTGGCGCCTTCCGGTTTCCGTTCTGTGGCGGTGCAGGCGTTTACCACCAATATGATGGACAACGATATTGGCAGCCCGGTGGATGCGCTGGTACAGGCGGACATGCGCGGCAGTGTGTCGCCCAAAATGCTTTATTACCGTGGCGTGGGCCAGCTGATGTGTTTTATGGGCAATTATGCCTATGTGTATTCCTACAGTCGCAGCAGCAAAATTTCGGCGTGGAGTGTGTGGACGTTTCCCTTTGTGGTTGATGCGGTGGCCGAGCACGATGCCCGTTTGTATGTGCGCAGCGGGAATGCGCTCTACGTCTTTGATGATGCGCAATACAGTGACGATGGTTTGCCGATTGAGGTTACGGCCGAGCTGCCTTTTCTGGATATGCGCAAGCCCGGTGTGCTGAAGCAGTTTACCGGGGTGGATGTGGCAGCGGCCGGCAGTCTGGATTTGCGTTTCAAGTTTGATCCGGGCAATCCGGAGCGTGCCACACCCTATCTGCGCTTGAGCGGGGACACCCGCCCGCTGCCGCGCATTCCGGTGGAGGTGATGGCGACCAATTTGGGCATTGAGGTTCACAACAGCGAAGATGCGGCGTTTGAGCTGGCGGCGGTCACGGTTTACTTTGAACACATGAGCGGGTTTGCAACATGATTGTGCCTTTAACGGCGGAAGATGCCAATGTGTTGGCCTTTTTTATGCGGGAGGATGATGCCCGTGAGGTGCTGGCAACCCATTACAGTGACTACCGGCATGAATTTGCGGATGCCTGTATGCGTTGGGGCGGTTGGTGCTGCAAGACGGCCAACGGGATTCCGGTGGCGATGGGCGGGGTTGTGGAGGCTTGGCCGGGTGTGGGAACGGCATGGATGGTGGCGACACCGGATTTGCCGCAACACGGGCTGGAGGTGACGCGCTTTGCCCGCAAGCTGATTGCAGACAGCGTGCATCTGCACCGGGTACAGGCTTTCAGTGCGGCATTTCACACGGTATCTCATGCCTGGCTGGAGGCTTTGGGATTTGAGCGGGGGCCGCTGATGCGCAAGATGGGCAAGGGCGGTGAAGATTTTATTGTGTTTGAAATTGTGAGGTGATTTATGTGTGGCGGCGGCGGTGGCGGCGGCGGAACCAGTAAAGAAACCAAGGCGCTGCAACAGGCTCAGTTGAAGCAGATGCGTGATGACGAGAAACGGCGGGTAGCGGAAGAGCGGCGCCGGCAGGACGCGGTGGCCAGTATCAACCGTTTGTATGGCGTCGGTGCCAATGCGGCGGATCAATTGGCGGCACGCAATGCCGGCTATGACCAGGTGCGGCAGAACAATCTTGGCCTGATGCTGGAGGATATTGCCCGCAACCGTGCGGATGCCCAGCGGGATGTGCGCTTTGGTTTGCAGCGCAGCGGTCTGACCGGCGGCAGTGTGGATGTGGACACCCAGCGGCGGATTACCGATGCCAATCAGCGCAGTGTGATTCAGGCCAATCAGATGGCGGATAGCCAAGTGGCGAAGATGCGTAGCGATGATGAAAGCACCCGTGCCGATTTGATTTCGCGCATCAATGCCGGTTTGGATGCAGACAGTGCGGCCACTACGGCCATGCAGCGGATGGCGATTAACCGCGATGCGGCTTTGAGCGAGCCATCCAGTTATGCGCTGAACAATCTGTTTGCCGGTATTGGCAATATGTGGAACAGCTATCAGTATGCGGCAGCAGCGGCCAATCCATACGGAACCAGTGCCAAGCCGGTGGGCAGCAGCAGCGGTTTCAAGGGCCGCATCAGCTAAGGAGCGACTATGTGTGAAGCAGCATCTATTGCCGCCGGTATTGCCGCTGTTGTCGGTGCCGGCATGAGCTACTACGGTCAGCAGCAGCAGGCGGCAGAATATAAGCGGGCGCAGCGCGAACAGAATGCCTATGCGGCTGCACAACGGCAGTTGGCGCTCAATCAGCAGGCGGAAGAGCGGAAATTTGGCGATGAAAAGAATGCGTCCATTTTGCAGGAAGCCGAACAGGTGGCGCCTGATCGGGTGCAGCGGATGCAGGCGGCTGAAGACAAGCAGGCCGAAAGCAATATCAATGCGCTGCAACAGGCAAATTTATTGGGCGGCGACAGTATTGCGGCAACGGCAGAAGGGCGCCAGAGCGATGAGTATCTGAAGGCCCGTGCGGAAACGGCCACCCGGCAGACGGAACAGGCGATTAAGCTTGCTCGTCTGTTTGGGGCGCAGACCGCCGGCCAGGATGCGGTGGCGACGCAGATGCAGGGGGCTTTGGATCACCGCTTGAACCAGCAGGCGATTGATGCCAGACGGCGCAGTATGCAGCACGGTTATGACTGGATGTTCGATGATTTGTCGGTACGCAAGGCCAAGGCCAAAGGTAATTACAATCCGGCCAAGGGGGCCGGGTTGCAGGCAGTTGGCGGTGCGGCAATGAATATCGGCATGAGCGGTATGGGTAATTATTTTGGCTCCAGTGCCGGTGGCAGTGCCTCCGGTTCGGCCATTAATTCTTTGTTTTAAGGGGCGGCCATGAAATTTGTGATTGACCAGAACGCAATGGCACCGTTGGCGGAGGCGCTGAGCGGACGTAGCAGGCTGGCCGGGGTGGCCGCCGGCCTGAAAAACCAGATGCTGGGGCTGGAGGTGGACAAGATGCGGCAGGAGCAAGACCGCCGGTTGCAGGCGGAAACGCAGCGCCAGAATGCTGGGCTTAGCCTGTTGGCCCAAAATTTGCCGGGGTTCAGCAGGGAGCAGCTGGGCCAAGTGGGGCATGATGTGTTTGGTTTTGAAAAACCGGCGCTTGGTTTCCGGTATGGGAATGACGGACAGCCGATGATGGGGGCCGACGGGGTGCCGCAGTATGCGCAGCCGGAGCCGTTGAGTGCGGCACAGCAGCAGACCTTGCAGGCTGCCATGCCGGTATTGGGGCCGAAACTGAATGCTTTGCAGATGGTGGGGGCTTATGGCGGTGACGGCCTGGATGCGGTGAAGGCGCAGGGTTTGGCCGCCGAGCAGGCCCACCAGCAGGGCTTGGGGGATTTGGTGATGCAGGCGGTGCGGGCCGGTGATGTGGACCGGCAAAACGCAGCCGTGGCAGCCAGTGCCGGCAAGTCTTATCTGCCGCTAAAGGCAGACGGCAGCGGGCAGTTGTACCATGCGGCGACCGGTGCGGTACAGCAAACGCCGGTTTCTGCCGCCCGTATTGAAAACATGCAGGCGGATACTGCTTACACAGGGGCGCGTACCGGGCTGGTGGGTTTGCAGGCTGCCGGCCAGCAGCTGCAGAATGTTGGTTACGGTTTTGATAACCAGAGCAAGGAGGTGAAGCTGTTGGAGCAGCTGAACCCGGTAACCGGGCAGCAGGTAACGCGGGCGCCCACGGCCGACGATGCCCGGCTGTTTACCCGATACCAGGAAGATGCGATGGGCAAGCTGTATCCGGTGGTGGATCATGACCAGATGGCACAAGTGTATGCCTTTGCCCAAGAGCACGGTTTCCCTACGGTGGCATCTGCCTTGCAGGCTTATCATATGTACGATCAGCGCGTGCGGCCGGCACAGATTGGTTTGTCGGTGCTTGGCAATGCTGGTAGTGCCGGCGGGGCTTCTGCTCCGGCGCCGTCGGCCGTGGTTGCGCCGCAAGCGACACCGGAAGATGTGACCGCGCGTGCGGCAAACCGGATGGCAGGCGGCAGCGGCCGCACCTTGCCGACGGTGAAGGGGGATTTTGCCCTGAATTTCGGCCGGATACGGCCGCAGAATGCGGCGGCGGCCGAGCAGTGGCTGCGGCAGCGAGTGGATGCCGGCCTGATTACTCAGGAGGATGCCGCGGCAATCTGGCAGGCGAATGCCGACAAGTAACCGATTAAAAAAAACGCACAATACCCTCATCCAATGATGGGGGTATTTTTTATGGCTGGCAAATTGCGCAATCCGTTTTTGAATGCTGCGGCGGTGCCGCCCAATCCGTTTGCCGATGGTAACAGTACGGTGTCTGGTGTGTTGACGGACATGGTATACCGTGCGGTGCCCATGGGCCGGGTGCTGACTGACGTTGATACGGGAACTGCCGGGATGCCGGATGTGGCTGCCCGGTGGGTACGGCAGGCGCAGTCAAGTGGCGGTGACGCTGCTGGCGATGCGGCGCGGGTGGCGGTACAGGCGCCTACCCATTTGACAACGGGGGTGGCCGGCGGCGCGATGAAGGCAAATGCCGGGTTTAACCAGATGCTGCACGATTTCACGCCGTTGGGTGCTTTGCCGTTTGTTGGTGATTGGTTGCGTTCTGCTTCTGACGCGGGGATGGTGCGGGGCGATGAGCTGATGCAAACCGGGATGCAGAATTACCGCACGCAAACGGCGCGTGATGTGGCCGGCGGTATCAGCAGTGTTGGGGCGACAGCGCCTTTGACGGCTGCGGCGGTAGCAACCCGCAATCCGAAGCTGATGTATTTTGGCGCTGGTGCGCAAACGGGGCTGACGGAATATGCGGATGCCAGGCGGTCCGGATTGGGGCCGTTGGCGGCGCTGGCCTATGGCGGCACGCAGGCGGCGATTGAAACCGGAACCGAGATGTTGCCGGCCGGTGCATTGGTGGACATGTTCAAACCGCGAGGGGCTGCCGGCAAGATGGCGTTGGCGCCGGTGCGTTATGCTGTCGGGGAGATGGCTGGCGAGCAATTGGCAACGCTTGGCCAGGATTATATGCGCTCGGTGCATATTGACGCGCGCACCAATCCGAATTGGTGGCGTGATTACCAAGACAATATTCCGGCCAATGCCAAAAGCACGGCCATTTCTTCTTTGGTGATGGGGCCGGGTAATGTGGCGGTGGGCAGCACGGCCGAGATGGCACGCCGGGGTTATGAGAAAGTGCAGCCGCATTTGCGCAATCCGTTTGCGCCTGCGGCTTCTGCGGCGCCCGCCGTATCTGCTGGGTCACCGCCCAATCCGTTTGTGACGCAAGCGGTGCGGAAGACGCAAAACAGTGCCGATGCCACGCTGGCCACGGCGGCAGCCGTACGCCGTGCGGCCGATGCCCGGATGCTGGGGCGTACCGATATTCCCACGGTGGCGCAGGCAACCGGGCAGGGGGTTCGTTACCGGCCGGCACAGGCCAAACCTTTGGTGCCGGTGCGCCAGAATGCCGATGCGGTGCGCCAGACGGTGAACAAGATTATTGGGGTGGAATCCGGTGGAAATCCGAATGCCAAAAATACGGAGTCTAGCGCCACCGGTTTGGGGCAGTTTATCAGCAGTACCTGGCTGGCGATGGTGCGACGACACCGGCCGGATGTGGCGGCCGGCAAAAGCGACGCCCAATTGCTGGATTTGCGCCGGGATGCGGCTTTAAGCCGCGAAATGACTACCCGATACACCGAGGAAAACGCTGCTGCTTTGCGCAAGGCCGGTTTGCCGGTAACGGAGGGCAATTTGTATCTGGCGCATTTCAGCGGGGTGGGTACCGCCATTAAGGCGTTGCGGGCCAATCCGAACGCGCCGGCAGCCAGTGTGTATGATCCGCGTGCGGTCAATGCCAATAAATCGGTATTGCAGGGCAAGACAGTTGGGCAGGTGGTGGCGTGGGCCCAGCGCAAAATGGGGGAGCGGCCGGGTGCTGCGGTGCCGGAGATGGCGGCGGGAGACATGCAGGCGGAGAACGTGCGCCGGCAGTTTGAACCCGAATGGGTGCCGGAGGATGCCGGCAGTGATGCCCAGGACGATCTGCAGGATGCGGCACGGGCGCAGCGGCTGGCGGCGGAAGAAATGCAGGATGCGGCACGGCGCAGCGGGCGGGAAACGCGGGTGTATTTGGATGAGCAGATGCGTGCTGCCCGTTTGCGGTTGATGGAGGCGGACGATTTGGCGCCAACGATGGCGGACGCAGCCAACCAGTACCGCGACCGCAACCGGGCGGCTTCGGAAATGCAGGTCAATCAGATTGCCAACCGTTTGCAGCCGGAACTGTTGGGCGACAGCATGCAGGCGGACACGGGCGCGCCGACGCTGGCCAACGACGGCCAAACCATTATCGGCGGCAATGGCCGGGTATTGGGGATTAACCGTGCCTACGAAAACGGCAACGGCGAAGGCTACCGGCAATACCTGATGGACCATGCGGCGCAGTTCGGTTTTGACCCGGGCGAAGTGGCGGCGATGAAAAAGCCGGTATTGGTGCGCCAGCTGGATGAAAGCGTGGACATTGCCAGGGCGGCGGTGGCTTCCAATGAGGGTGGCGGTTTGGGCATGAGCGCTTTGGAACAGGCGCGGGTGGATGCCGAGCGGCTGCCGGATTTCGGGGCGCTGCATATTGGTGATGACGGCAATCTGAACACGGCGGCCAACCGTGGCTTTATCCGCGATTTTGTGCGGGGGATGCCGGTAACGGTGCAGGCGCAGATGATGGATGCGGGCGGCAATCTGAGCCAGGAAGGCTACCGCCGGCTGAATAATGCGATTTTGCACCGTGCTTATGGCAACAGCCCGGCATTGAGCCGGATGGTGGACAGCACCGACCAAGGCATGCGCAATCTGGTAAACGCCATGATGCAGGCCGCACCGAAGATTGCCGAGGCCAAGGAGGCGATGCGCGGCGGCCATTTGCACGATGCGGACATTGCCGGTGATTTGGTATCGGCGGTGGAGAAAATCAACCAGCTGCGCGATAACGGCCAGAGCGTGGCCGATTATCTGGCGCAGGAGGGTTTGTTCGGCGAGGATTTAAGCCCGGTGGCGCGCGATTTGCTGGCGTTTCTGGATGAGTACAAACGCAGCGCGAAAGCGGTTGCCACGCTGCTGCGGAATTATTACGATGCGCTCTCGGCACAAGGCAGCCCGAATCAGGGCGATGTGTTCGGCGATGCGGCCGCACCGGACAAACAACAGCTTTTGGAAAGGACAATCGATGAATACCGGCAAGAACACGGAAAACCAAGCACAGGAAACAGCCTCTTCAACGACGCAGACGGACGCGCTGGCCTCGCTGATCAGCAAGCTGAACCGCAGCCCGCAGGCGGCCGAGGCGATGCAGCAGGCGCTGGCGAAGACGCGGGCGGAGCTGGCGGGCGATCAGACAGGGGATTGAGTTTCAGCCGTTCGGAATCCACCCGAGTCCAGTATGAGCAACGCATTGATGAGCTGTTTGCTGGAGCAAAAGCCAATTTGCACGGGGCGATCGTTTTAGACCGTTCTGATTTGCTGGATATGCTGGGTTATGGCGATATGCCGGTGCAGTTGGATGAAGCGAAGGTTTTGCTGAACCAAAAGAACCATCCGGAGATGACGGCGGATGCGTGGAAGCGTGTTCCGGAGTGGCTGGATAATCCGGCGGCGGTATTGAAATCCCGCACGCATGACAAGCGTTTGGTGTTTGTGCCGGAAGAAATGATGAACGGCGCACCGGTGTATGTGATTGTTGAGCCGGATACCAAAGGCTTGCGTGTGCACGCATTGGTTAATGCTTATGCCAAAGACGGCAATCCGGCGCAGGCCATGCGCGATATTGAACGCGATTTGCGTAACGGTCATGTGGATTATGTGAATAAAGAAAAGGCTCGTGAACTGCTTGGACGTTCGGGGCTCCAATTGCCCCGCCTGCCAAGCTTGAACACAAGCCGTAATAAGATTCTAACCGAAAAGAACCTGCAAGGCTACCTGAAAAACAATCCCGCCCTATCCGTGAGCCATTCCGGCAACACTTTTGATGGGACATCCGAGCGCTTGGCACAGTTGCGCCAGCAAGTGCAGCAAGCGGTGGGCGCGGCCAATATGCGGCATATCGATATTGTTTCGCGTGCCGACTTGGTGCGGCCGGACAATGCCGAAGCCTTGCGCGGGGCGGAAGGTTTTTATGACCCGACAACCCGCCGCGTGACGCTGATTGCCGAAGCACTGCCCAATGCACGCACGGCGCAGTTTGTGGCCTGGCACGAGCTGGGCCACCGCAAAATCGACGTTTCCGGCTGGCAACAGTGGCGGGATGTGCTGGCACAATCGCGGCTGAATCCGACCATTAGAGATCTGGCGCAGATTATCGGCCACCGGCGCAAGGCAGCCGGCGAACACATGACGCTGGACATTGCCACCGAGGAAGCGGCGGTGGAGCTGTATGCGGCGATGAAGAACGGCGATTATGACGCCATCAGCGAGAAGTATGGGGTAACGGTGCCGCAGGCGATGCGTGCCGGTTTGGGCGGCTATTTTGCCCGCTTTGCCCAGCGGCTGAAGGCGGTATTGGCCAAGGCGTTTGGCGGCAAGGCGCAGGACTTTTCGGATGCGCAGGTGTTCGGGTTGTTGCGCGGGATTGACCGGGCGCAGGAGGTTTCAGGCAACCTGAATGACGGAGAAACCAAGTTCAGCCTGAACGAAGATGAAGGTTTGAAATTCAGCCGCAGCGCGGGCGGGATGAGGGAGAAGCCGGGTTGGCTGGACAGGAACGAGCTGGGCGAGTGGGAAAAGGGCCTGGCGGCTTACAACAAGCTGGGCGCGCTGGTGAAGCCGGTGCTGGCCAAGGTCAAGCTGGCCAATACGCACCCGGATTCCTTTACCCGCTATATGCGCGATTACCGGGCACAGGTGAGCGTTGCCCAGCAGACGGCCAGGGATATTGCCGGCCGCGGCATCAAGATGTCGGAATCCGAGCGCCGGCTGTTGTCGGATGTGTTGGAGCTGGAGTTGCCGCCGGGGGTGGAAACCTCGCCGGAAATTCAGGAGCTGGCGGCGGCGATGCGCACGATTCTGAACCAGCAGACGGATGAGTTGAAGGCGCTGGGGATGATTAGCGCCGACAGTGCCGAGCGCTTCCGTGATACCTATTTGCCGCGTATGTACAGCAAGCAGTTGGGCGGGGTGTTCGACCGGAGCGACCTGGGCAAGATGAACCGTGAGTTCCGGCGGGCGATGCGCGGTACCCTGGGCAAGTCCATCAACGGGCAGCACTTGAAGGGGCGCGGCATCTTTAAGGAGGTGAACCGCGGAGAGCAGGCCAAGTACGAGGCGCAGGGGTTTGAGCTGCGGGAGGATTACGGCAGCCAAGGCGATAATGCCGGCAAGGTGCTGATGTGGCGCGATTACACCCGTGAGGAGCGTGCCCGGATGGGTGAGGAGCGCGATGCGGTGTATCGCTTTACCGTGGGTTATACCAAGACTCAGGCGGATATTGCCAAGGGTTTGCTATTCCAGCGCATTGCCACGGATGGCGAGCTGGCCAGCAAAACGGAGGTGAGCGGCTGGAAGCAGGTGCCGAACGACACCATTGCCGGTACCGGCGGCGTGAAGCGCTACGGGGCGCTGGCGGGGATGTGGGTGCACCCGGATGTGGCCTACCATTTACAGCAGCAGTTTTATATGGACAGTTTGGCAAAACGGGTGTGGCGCGAAATTCTGGGCTGGTGGAAGCTTGGCAAGACCGTGTACAACCTGGTGGCGCATGTGAACAATTTGATGAGCAATATGGCGATGTTTTCCATGGCCGGCGGGCGGTGGCGGGATTTGTGGCCGGCGGCTTTGTCTATCAAGCATAAGGATGCGCTGTACCGGGAGGCGCTGGCGCACGGTCTGGTGGGCGATGCGGTGGATGTGGCCGGTTTGCAGGAGATGTTTGTCGGTCTGAACAATGCCTCTGACGACGGTGTGATCATGAATACGCTGTTCGGGCGTGTTCTGAAGCGGGCGGACAAATACACCGGAAGGGTAGTCAGCCGGACCGGCAAGGTGATGCAGGCAGCCTACCGGGTGGAAGACGAGGTGTTCAAGCTGGCCTTGTACCGGACGGCACGGCAGAAGGGTTTGAGCCCGGTGGAGGCGCGTGATTATGCGCTGACGTTTATGTTTGATTACAGCGAGGTGCCGCAGGGCATCAAGTTTTTGCGCGATACCGGCCTGCTGCCGTTTGTGAGCTATACCTATAAGGCGGTGCCGGCTTTGGCGCGTATTGCGCTGACGCGGCCGCACCGGATGCTGGCATTAGTAGGGCTGATGTACGGGATCAATGCTTTGTCTTATGCGCTGATGGGCGGCGAGGCGGACGAAGAGGAGGAGCGCGAATACATGCCGGACTACCAGAAGGGGGACACCGTTTTCGGTACGCCAAAGCTGATCCGCCTGCCGTGGAACGACAGCAAAGGCAAGCCGGTATTTTTGGATGTGTACCGCTGGCTGCCGCTGGGCGATTTTGCCGATACGCAAAACCAGATGGGCGGCTTGCCGATACCGCAATGGATGGTGCCGAACGGGCCGATTATCAGCCATTATTCTGCGTTGGTTGAAAACCAAGATACCTTTACCGGCCGCGAAATAACCAAGGACTATATGAGTACACGGGAGAATGCGGTGGTCTATGGCAAGTGGTTGGCCGGGCAATGGCTGCCGGCCAGTGTGGGTGTGCCGCTGTCTTACCACAGCAATAATGTGCTGGACGGTTTGAAAAACCAGTTTGAAGGCACGGCGTTTGCCGAGGTGCTGGAAGACATGGGCTACACAGGTACCAATTACCGTGGCGAAGACAAGCAGCTGTACCGGGCGCTATTGGGCTCGGTGGGGGTGAAGCTGCGTGGTGAGCGGACGGAGGATTTGAAGGCGGCACGGCAACGGCATATCGGCAGCCAGATACGCGAGGTGAATGCCAGTATCCGCCAGACGATGCGTGACAACACGCTGACCGATGCGGCACGGGAATCCAAACTGGCGAGCAGGCGACAGTATTTGCAGCGTTTGTTTGAGCAGATGCCGGAACGCGAAGTAACCGATTAAAATTTTGCCAATATGGCCCCATCGCTTGATGGGGTTTTTTTTATGGCTACGAACGACAAATTGCAAATCAACACCTCTTTTACCAATGATGCCTCCAACAATAAGCCGGGGCGATCGGCGGTAGATCCGATTGCGCTTGACCGTGAGTTAAATGCGCTGGCCGAGGCGGAGAACGAAACCCGTGTCCGCCTGAAGATGATTCAGCGGGATGATGGTTTGTTGCGGGACGCTTCGGTGCAGGTGAGTGCGTTAAGCAGGCAGGTTATTAATCTGATGGGTGGGTTTAATCTGCGGGGCCTTTGGCTGCCAAACGAATACTATGCCGTGCATGATGTGGTTGATTTTAACGGGGCGGTGTGGGTATGCCAGGAAAAGCACAATGCGGGCACGGTATTTGAGCAGCCGAAGTTCAAGCGCTTTGGTTTTTCGGGCGGTGAGGATGCGGCGTTGGCGGCCTCCATGGCCAGTAACTCTGCGCGTTCGGCATTGGCATCCATGGTAGCTGCCGAGAGCGCTAAAACCGAAGCGATGAATTTCAAAAACGAAACACTTGCATTGAGCGGAATCATCCAGGCACAAGCCGCTGAAGCTAAAGCATCCGCGTTGACGGCACGCTCTGCGCAAACCACTGCTGTGGCGGCCAGCACACGCGCCCAAAATGCCGCAATGTTGGCAGAAACGGCATCCCAAAGCCTGGCGCTGGGTGAAACCAAAACCATTGATCATGCCGACAATGCGATATTTACCGGGTTTTATGTGGCGGCGGCTGGTGGCCCGGAGGCAGGCGATTGGGTGATCAAGGTGGTGGCCAATGGTGATGTGGTACACCAAACCGCTGAAAACAGCAGCAATGGCAGTGCGTACCAGAGAACGGTCAATACCGGCACGGGGGTTAAAACACCCTGGGTGTCTGCCGGGGTGAAACTGTCTGATTTGGCCAGCACGGCGGGAGGCAAGGGGGTGGACTTGGTGGCCGGAGCCTCTAAAACCGTACCCAGTATCTCTGACTTGCGAGCGGAACAATCCGGTTTGGCGCGAACGGTAGTGGTGGCAGG